>JBBDXV010000265.1:2155-3598 GCA_040902165.1 Pseudohongiellaceae bacterium | reverse complement strand
TTCTGGTGCAGAACTTCTTCGAGGAATTGCGCAGGCAGGAGGCGGTGCCGTGAGGGGACGCGTTTCTGCAGAAACGTGTTGTGTAGCCAGACTGTTACCGAATCCTGGCGCGAAGCGATCTGCACTATCAGGAGTGAAAGTGATTCTGAAGCGCCTGGAAATTCGGTATACGGAGGAGGGATCAAGGGGTAATTTGATCATCATTTTTCTGATCCGTTACAGTGAAATTCCTGCTTTACATGCGGGATTTTCAATGTAAACTTCCCGCATGATTAAGCGCGCTTCCCTAAATGCCTCTATAAACAAAGCCCTCGGCCGCAGCCGCGTGGTTGCTTTACTGGGACCCAGGCAATCCGGCAAAACCACCCTCGCAAGGCAGATTGTCCCTGTCACCTCCCCCAATTATTTTGACCTGGAAGACCCGGTAAGCCTGGCGCGGCTGGCCGAACCGTTGACTGCACTGCGGGATTTGACCGGGACAGTCGTCATTGACGAAATCCAGCGGATGCCGGCCCTGTTCCCACTGCTGCGGGTTCTGGCTGACAGAACCCCGCTGCCAGCGCGTTTCCTGATCCTGGGCAGCGCCTCCCCTGACCTGATGAAACACTCTTCGGAATCCCTGGCCGGGCGCATGGAAATTGTCAATATCAGCGGTCTGAGCCTTGCCGAAGTGGGAGACGCCTCCCATGACAAACATTGGCTGCGGGGAGGTTTCCCGCTCTCCTTTCTGGCTGCCAGCGACGACGACAGTTTCAACTGGCGCAAAAACTTCGTCCAGTCCTTGCTGGAACGGGACATTCCGCAACTCGGCATCGGCATACCGGCGATTACGTTGCAGCGTTTCTGGGCAATGCTTGCCCACTATCACGGACAGCTGTGGAATGCGGCGGAACTCGCCCGCTCGATGGGCAGCAATGAATCCACGGTACGACGTTATCTGGACTTGATGGAAGGGGTCTTCATGGTGCGGCAGTTACAACCCTGGCATGAAAATCTGAAGAAGCGGCAGGTGAAAGCACCGAAGATTTATTTCCGCGACAGTGGCCTGCTGCACCAGCTGCTTGGCATTCGCAGTGCAGCAGACTTGCAATTGCATCCCCGACTGGGTGCCTCCTGGGAAGGCTATGTGCTGGAAGAAATACTTAAAGCCCATTCCCCGGACGCAGCCTGGTTCTGGCGCACCCATGCAGGTGCAGAACTCGACCTGCTATTGATGCACGAGGGCAAACGTACCGGCGTCGAGATTAAACGCATGGATGCGCCACAGATGACACCCTCCATGCGCAATGCGCTGGAGGATCTTCAGCTGGACAGCCTGGTGGTGGTTTATCCCGGTGAACGGCGCTATGCCCTGGCAGACGGCGTGGAAGTTGTTCCGTTCAAAGAATACTGCAGATCAAATGCTCCTTCATCTATATAAGTAATCAGAGCAATCAGCACACT
>JBBDXV010000265.1:0-2055 GCA_040902165.1 Pseudohongiellaceae bacterium | reverse complement strand
CTTCCCTAACGCAAATCCTACGGCAGCATCAGCATGCAGCACCGTGGTGTCCAGCAGGGGCAGGTTGGTATCAGTTGATTTCACCAGCAGGCCGATTTCGGTGCAGCCCAGGATCACCGCTTCGGCCCCGGCTTTGTGCAAGGTATCGATAATGCGCAGAAACTCCCGGCGTGAAACCTCCAGGGTCTTGCCAGTACATAATTCCTGGTAAATCACCCGGTGCAGAATCTCCCGGTCCGGCAGTTCCGGTATCAGCACCTCGAGCCCGAAGCGTTCAGCGAGACGTCCGCGGTAAAAATCCTGCTCCATCGTGAAGCGAGTGCCGAGCAGTCCGACCCGGGTTAGTCTGCGGCGGGACAATTCCTCACCGGCGGCATCGGCGATGTGCAACAAAGGGATTGTGATGCGTGATTCAATCTGCGGCGCCACCTTGTGCATGGTATTGGTACAGATCAACAGACAGTCGGCGCCGGCTTTCTGAATACTCAGCGCCGCCTCGGTGAGAATGCGCGCCGTGCCATCCCAGTCCTCGGCCTGCTGCAGACGTTCGATGGGAGCAAAATCCACGCTATAGAGAACGATCCGCGCCGAATGCAGATTACCCAGCGCGTCTTTCACCCCTTCATTAATCAGGCGGTAATAGGTGGCGGTGCTTTCCCAGCTCATGCCGCCGAGCAGACCGATGACTTTGGTATCCATGGAAACTCCAAAGTCGACAGCTTAACCCATACAGGTGTAGTCCGGCTCCTGCCTCTGAAACTAAAAACGCCCCGGACCACTTGCGTGACCCGGGGCGTCTTGCCTACAGAAAGCTATTTGTGAAAACTGGCCTCAGAGCAAATGTTTACCTTCAGGGCGTGACAGTCACCGGCACATAAGCGTTAGACCAGCAGCACTGATTGTCGAACTGGCTGTCCTCCGCTTCGAAGTTGTCTACCCGCAGACGAATGACGTAGTCACCCGGTGCCGGGAACGTGGCCTGAACCGTGACTTCGGTCCAGCCATTGGTGCTGGCGGTTGCGCCACTTTCTCCGCCTTCGGTTCCCCGTTCGCGGCCGGTAACTCTGGCCACCTCGAAACTGGGTTCAGCCGGGCCCTGATGTAGTATCCACTCGGTACCCAATGGAAAGATCAGCCGGTCCAGTTCGTACTCGTCGCGCTCACCGCGATCCTGTGCGTAAGCCGCCAAGGTTACCGGTTTGCCAACCGACGCGGTGACGCGGGGAGCATAAATGCCCGCGCGGTTAGTGGACTCCGGACCATTCATGGCAAAACGAATGGCTGGATTAAGGGAACCCAGGGCGGCCGGATCCGAGCTCATCTCATAGGCAGGTGACTTGGCCCGCCCCGGCACAGAGTAGGTGTGCCCTGCATGCGTCAGGGTCCACACGACCTCGGTACCTTTCATGTCCTTGGGCACGGTGACCGCGAACACGCCACGTTCCTGAAGTCCTACGAAACCGCCGCGGCGGTACGCAGGGAAGTGAGTCGGCTGCCCGCCATCGAACTGTGCCGGCTCGATGAAGTTATTGGGACCAAGTGGAACATCGACGATCTCTTTCTGGTTCTTGTTGGCGAACCCGAAGATGATAGTAGTCGATCCGTCCTCGTTGGCAATCCAGCCGTTGAACATCGGCGCCACGATATCGCCTCTGTCCCGCTGCGCGGCCAATGAATAGTCACGCAGGTGATCGGGTAACTGTGCATACAGGGGCGCCATGGTCATTCCGATGACAGCAACAGCAATGGCTTTACTGGCAAGCTGCATCGACTTTTTCATCGTCCTTCTCCCAAAGCGGCAACGGCTCTCTGATCGCGCTCATTGCGTTCCGCAAGCAGTTTCTGATAACCCTCGTCATCCAGATGGGTGACGGCAATCCAGGCGTGGGACATTTCATCAGTCGTGCGTTGGCCTGCACCGACCCACTGGTCCGGGTCCGGGTTACGCGGATTGGCCGCGCTATTGTCGAACCAGGCATTAAGAATGATCGTCGAACCGGCCGGTATCAGCGGCTGGAAACCGTCCTCATAGGTATGGCTGTGATTCCAGCCGGC
>JBBDXV010000264.1:0-3613 GCA_040902165.1 Pseudohongiellaceae bacterium | reverse complement strand
GCGCTCCCAATTCCAGTGCTGCGACTCTGGCCAACTGCGTCAGTCCGGCCTTGGCCGCTGAATAAGCAGCAGCACCGGGTCCCGGGGCCGGTACATTTTTCGACGCGATAACCACGACCGCAGGTTCGATACCCAGCTGCAGAAACGGGATTGTTGCGCGCATCAGTTTCATATGTGAACTTAAATTAAGTTCCAGTGCCGCATTCCACTTTGCGTCATCCATGTCGGCAATGGCTGCACTGTCGGGAAAATTGCCGGCATTGCTGATAACAATATCCACGCCACCGAAGGTTTGCACTGCTTTCTGCACTGCCGCCTTAAGTGCAATCGTATCGGTAACATTGCAGATTATAGGCAGGACGGCCTTTTGTCCGGCAAAGATTTCATTCAGTTTGGCAGCAATATCCATCGCGATGACCGCCGCACCGCGGGCCAGCAGCTCGATTACGATGGCCTTGCCTATACCGGAGGCAGCGCCGGTTACGATCGCAACCTTGCCTTCCATTTCTGCCGGTTTTTTCCCGGCCTTCAGTTTTTCCTGCTCGAGCTCCCAGTACTCAACATCAAAAAGGTCCTGGTGAGGCAGCGCGGTCCAGCCACCCAGTGCCTCACCCCATTGAATCGCCCGTATTGTATGGGTCGTGATGTCGGCGACCACCTCCAGACTTTTCGGACCTGGGGCGAAATAAATCATGCCGCGATTACGCCACACTGCAAACCGGGGAACCCGGTCCAGACACTGATGCTGTGTCTCGTGGTGCTGATCAAAATAATCCTGGTACCGGTGGATAAATGTGTTCAATCCCGCAATCGGATCAGCATCAAGCGCAGCACCGAATGCCTTGGTGTGAATGCCATGATCCGGTGTCAAAGGACCTCTTGCTACCAGGTCATCCACCTTCGGCAAACCGGCAAAACCAGCAGCTTCCGCTGAATGCTCCCAACGTAGCAATAATGCGCGTCCCAGTTCATCAGCTGCCTTCCTGCGCAGCCGTGCCAGATTGATAAAGTCAATGTCTTCCGCTCGATACACTGCAGTTGCAATCACGGAATAGGCACCATGCTGCCTCAGGCAACCCTCTGCCCGCGCTACCAGTTCGATCATGGTGTCATAGCTCTGTTTCGCGCTTTCAGCAAAAGTAAAAATACCGTGATGCAACAACACAATGCCTTTCAGTTTTTCCCAATCGATATCTTTGGTTGCGGCCGCAACCTGCTGAGCAAGAATGAACCCGGGCATGATGTAAGGCAGAATCAGCACCTCGTCACCATATAATTGATGAAGCAGGTTTTCGCCGTCAGGCGTATTGCTGAGCGCTACCACTGCATCAGCATGGCTGTGATCTACAAACCGGTGGGGAATTAGCGCGTGGAGAATTGCTTCTACTGAAGGCGTCGGCGCCGCAGGATCAAGCAGGGCCAGCCGCAAATGCTTCATCATGTCACTGTCTGAAAGGGTCTGAAGCTGTCCCAGACGCCGCAGGTAATCGAGATCTACTGCCGGAAACCCGGGCGCTTCAATAGTCCTTAGATCCCATCCGGATCCCTTTACAAAAAGCACACTGCGGACTTGTCCGAATACGTCAGTAACGCTCCCCTTGACTGAAGTGTTGCCACCACCGTGCATGACGAGATCAGCGTCAGAACCCAGCAGCTGCGACGTGTAAACGCACATGGCTAAATTGCCGGATAACTCTGCGACCTGCTTTTCATCCCAATGGTTTTTCATGATCAGTCATTGCGCCCGGATCAAACAGGAATGCACCACAAACAAAAACGCACCCTGAAGGTGCGCCTTTGACTGACGTGAGACAAGTGCGTAACTACCGCAGTGGTTCCACAATAGAAATATTGAACATTCCAGCCTGACGCGCTGCATCCATTATCAACACCAAAGTGGACACATCTGATTGTTTATCCGGTTGAATAATCACCGATGCCGTCGGATTTTCAGCTTTTAACTGGTCAATGTTGGAACGAATCTGGGTCGGAATAATCGGCCGTGGTTGTTTGTTGAGAATAATTTCATTGTTGGGGCCGATTTCAAACAGGATATTCTGATTTTCCTCGTCCGGCGGTGGCGGGGGATTCTCGTTATTTTCGCTGCTGGCGGCGCTGATGGCAGATTCTGAAAGGAATGTCGCCGTGACCACAAAGAAAATCAGCAGGATAAATACCACATCCAGCATCGGTGTCAGATCGATGCTCGTTTCATCTGCTTTACGTTTACCGGCAATTTTTTTCATTCTTTTATCTTCCTGTCTGTGCTCTTCTGCTTTTTATGCTGTTCGAATGATTCCGGACGAGGCGGGAAAAATGCGAGTCCGGGAGTATACCAGCTTTTTTCTGCATTCAAAGAATCAAAATTTTGACACCGCAGGCACAAAAAAGGAGCTCCTGTCGCCCCTTTTGAGTTCGCCAGACGAATCCCGACAAGGAATTTCAACCCGTTGATATTGAACTACTTTTTCTTCAGAGTCTCGAGCGTAAAGCTGACCAGACTGGCCATCTGTGCCGGACTCGCTCCGTCCCGCGAATTGACTCGCAATCCATGCAGGGTATTCATCAGCACATCAGCTGCAAAATCCGCAGTAATACCTTTTCTCAGCCTGCCGTTTTTCTGGGCTTCGCGGACCCTGTCCAGCAAGCCTTTACGGATAACAGCCAATGAATTGCGAATTAACTTTTTCAACTCACGATCATAATTGATGCTTTCACAAAGAGAATTGACCAGCAGACAACCCATGCCACGATGTTTGTTGGAAGCTTCGGTAACAGAAAGCTGAAAGAACCGGTTGATCGCATCCCAGGCAGAGAGAGTGGAGTTTTTGAGCGATGCTTCCAGATTTTTCTCGACCCCCTTGTTATAGAATTCCATGCATGCCCGGAAAAAAGTATCTTTGTCTCCAAAAGAATTGTACAAGGTGCCGCGATTGATGCCGGTACAGTCAAGCAGCTTTTGGACCGAACTTGCTTCGTACCCTTCCTTCCAGAATTGCTCCATCGCATTGCTGAGAACCTTTTCGTATTCAAACTCTACTGGTCTGGCCATAAACTTTTCAATTCCTGTCAGATGAAAAAAATCAGCTGGTTAATGTGGTCCGCCTTGACGTCACCGTCGTGCTGCGATCAAATTACCGCTCCAAAAAAGGCGGCCATTGTAGTATAGAGATGCCGAATTTACACGCCGCTAAAGTGAATAAAACTGATTTTTTCCCTATGTTGTCCGGATGTTCCCGCCACGCTGGCAGGACAAGTTCGGGAATGGCGATTCAAGATTGCAAACAGTACGAAGTGGTTAACCGGATTGTAGTGCTGCAGTAACGATCAGTCCGATGACTCCGCCAATCACCAGAATCCTCTAGGGTAACTGGCTCACTGCTGTAACGATTAGTCCTATGACTCCGCCAATCACCAGAATCCTCTAACTTAACTGGCTCACTGCTGTAACGATTAGTCCGATGGCTCCGCCGATTACTGTCCCCCATACGACGAGCCAGCCGAGATGCTCCTTGATCATGGTCTGGATAATTTCCTTCACTAACTGCGGCGTCATCTGGTCCAGTCTTGCATCAATCATCGCTTCCAGCTTGCCCAGTACCGCATCACTTTC
>JBBDXV010000263.1:0-3647 GCA_040902165.1 Pseudohongiellaceae bacterium | reverse complement strand
TGAATATCCAGATTCAGGCGGCAGGATCGTCAACTGCTCCTCCGGCCCTGACTGAACGGACTTCCAACTTCGGGCCTATGAGTCGGGAAATGAAAGACAATGAAATCGAGGCGTTTGAACGCCGATTTGGCTACAAGCCCACCGCCATTCCGGTAGCAATAGACGCGCTCGCTGTTTTTGTGCATAAGGACAATCCCATCATCGGGATGACTTTGGCCGAAGTGGATGCAGTGTTTTCCTCAACCCTGCGCTGCGGATATTCCCAACCGATTACCAGTTGGGGTCAACTGGCCATGGTTGGCCCCTGGGCAAATCGAGATATCCAGCTATTCGGTCGCAATTCGGTTTCCGGTACTTATGGATATTTCAAGGAGGTTGCCTTGTGTGAAGGTGACTTCAAGAACAATGTCAATGAACAGCCGGGGTCTGCTTCCGTGGTGCAATCGGTCAGTACTTCCATTAACGGCATTGGTTATTCGGGAATCGGCTACAGTACTTCCAGTGTTCGTGCAGTTCCGATTGCCAGCAACGCCGCCAGTGATTACTTCGAAGCGACTCCTGAAAATTCAATTGCCGGCAATTATCCACTAGCCCGTTTTTTATACGTCTATGTCAATAAGGCGCCTAACCAGCCCCTGTCTCCGCTTGAAAGGGAATTCGTCAAACTGGTCCTGTCACAGCCAGGTCAAAATGTGGTGTTAAAAGACGGCTATATTCCGCTTCCGGCACAGGTAGCTGAAATGACCTTGCAAAGTCTGGGCCTGTAGCCGCTACATAGAGGCTGGTGTACCATTCGTGCGGATAAGAAAATCAGCCCGAACCGGGCTGATTTTCTTATACCGGATTAAAGAACAAAAATCGGGGACTAACTTGCACTGGCTGACACAACAGCATTGCTTGATATTGAATGACTGATTCCCCATCGAAGACCAACAGGTGCCAGTGCCTTAGACATGATTACACCGCAATCCACCAGGTCCGGACCGGAGTTGGCCTCACCCGATGGGGACCGGACTACTCAACTTGGATCATTGTTAACTGCCAATGTGTTCCGGCGCAAACTTCGCTATTTCATTGACCAGCTGGCGAGGATCCTGATTGGAGCCGGTGGAATCGGTGTAATCGTAGCGATATTGATGATCTTCATTTACCTCATGTACGAGGTGTTGCCTTTATTCAAGGGCGCCGAAGTCTTTCAGCTCAACGAATACCAATTGTTGCAAGCCCGCGATTCGGGGTTATTACATCTGGCTGTGGAAGAACAATCGACCATAGCCATGCGTCTCGGTGACGATGGGCAAGCAGTGTTTTTCAATGTTGCAGATGGGCAAACCGTTTCCAGCATCCAGGTAGAAATTCCCGAGCGTACACGCATTACCCATTTTGCGCTCAATACAGAAGACAGCGGCCTCTTTGCACTGGGCCTCAGTGACGGTCGTGCAGTAGTAGCTCGATATCAGTACGAAACGGCCTACGCACAAGACGGTTCCCGGATAATCACGCCGGAAATTGAATATCCCTATGGCGAACAGGCGCTTCCCCTGTTTCCCGGAATCGGTGTGCACAAGGTGGCGATTCGAAGTCGTGGCGATACCGTATTGCTGGCGGCAGTGGATACCGCTGGCAACACACTGCTGGTCCGCATCAGTCAGCCGCGAAACCTGATGTCGGCTTTCAATCCTGGTGGAGCGCAGCCCAGTTTCCAGATTGAAGAAATCCCGTTGGGCGAGCGAGTACTGAACGTTGATCAGTTGTTTATAGATGGCGATCAACGCTGGCTCTACTTCGTCACCAATACCGGCCGCATCAGTCTGTTGGATCTGCGTCCGGCGCTTGCTGGTCAGCAGTCGCGAATCGAAGAAGAGTTTCTGCTGGTCGAGCCTGGACGTAACCCTACCGATATTGCTTTCCTGCTCGGCGGTATTTCATTGCTGGTGGCGGATGACAGCGGCAAGGTTTCGCAATGGATGTTGGGCACTGTCGATGGTCGTGTGCTGTTGCAAAATGTCAGGTCGTTTGAATCAGATGGCTTCCCGATAATAGCCCTGGCACCGGAACAACGGCGCAAGAACTTTATTGCGATGGATTCTTCCGGGCAAATCGGTATTTACAATACGACCGCACATCGCGAGGTATTCTTTGACCGGTTGGTTGAAGGCAGGCCAACAGCCATGGCGATTGCGCCACGTGGCGATACGCTCGTGACCGAATCAGACAACGGGAACATAACAGTTTGGGACGTGCACAACGAACATCCCGAAGTATCCTGGTCGGCATTGTGGGGCAAGGTACGTTACGAGAATTACAGCGAGCCCGAATACATTTGGCAATCGTCTGCGGCCAGTAACGACTTTGAGCCGAAATACAGTCTTATGCCGCTTGCTTTCGGAACGCTGAAAGCGGCGTTTTACGCGATGTTGCTGGCAATGCCGCTGGCCATTTGTGGCGCTATATTTACCGGTTATTTCATGGTGCCGGTGATGCGCAGAAAAGTAAAACCGCTGATCGAATTGATGGCCGCATTGCCTACAGTCGTTCTGGGTTTTTTGGCGGGATTATGGTTGGCGCCGTTTGTGGAAAATAATCTTCTGGGGATCTTCAGCCTGATGGTGATGATGCCATTGGGAATCCTGCTGGCCAGTTTCGCGTGGGTACAGCTGCCTCAGCATATTCGTCATCGGGTTCCTGATGGCTGGGAAGCGATGTTGCTGGTACCGGTAGTAATTATTGTTACCTACGTTTGTTTTGCCTTCAGCACTACTATTGAAACCTTATTGTTCGACGGTAGTATTCGCACCTGGATTACCGTGGACCTGGGAATTACTTATGACCAGAGGAACGCGCTGATAGTCGGGCTGGCGATGGGCTTTGCAGTGATACCAACAATTTTCTCCATCGCTGAAGACGCAATATTTACCGTACCAAAGCACCTTACTTATGGATCTCTGGCGCTGGGGGCTACACCTTGGCAAACCCTGTATAGAGTGATATTGCCAACGGCAAGTCCGGGAATATTTTCCGCCAGCATGATTGGCTTCGGCAGGGCAGTCGGGGAAACGATGATCGTTTTGATGGCTACCGGAAATACACCCATCATGGATATAAACATATTTGAAGGCATGAGGACTTTGGCAGCGAATATTGCAGTGGAGGTGCCGGAATCAGAAGTGGACAGTACTCACTATCGCATATTGTTTCTTGCTGCCCTGGTACTGTTTCTGTTCACATTTATTTTCAATACCATGGCAGAAATCATTCGCCAGCGGTTACGCGACAAGTACAGCACCATATGAAGCATAATCTCAAACAATGGTTCGACGACGGGACACCGTGGATCTGGGCCAATGCGGGTGCAGTTGCCATCAGCCTGGTAATGGTGGTTGGGCTGCTGGCACTGCTGGCAGTCAAAGGCCTGGTGTATTTCTGGCCGGCAGATGTGTTTCGCGCCGTTTACGCCCCACCAGTAGTAGCTGGAGAAACAATTGTCACAGAAATAATTGGAGAGATTGTCCAATCTGAACGAGTGATTGCCAGCCAGATTATTTCCTCTGGAGTCCCCGTGGATGAAGATCAGGATCTTTATGAACGATACCTGATCAAACTCGGCAATCGGGATATTACCGGTGCTGATTTTTCCTGGGCGCTGA
>JBBDXV010000262.1:1176-3659 GCA_040902165.1 Pseudohongiellaceae bacterium | reverse complement strand
TGTATTTTCCCAGTTCCCGGTGTTTCATAAGGGAAGACAGCAGGCGCACGGTGGCAGCAGTGGTTGACAGGGATTTGTCGCCAGAGCTGCGGGTAATGCCGGAAAAAGCATCCAGGGTCGGCGCTTCCAGAGAGGGGCAGCTATATTCGCGTCGCGGTATATAACCCCCCAGTTGTTCGCGCCGGGTTTTAAGATAGCTTATCTCGGGACCTGATTCGAGTGGTCGATAAAAACTGGCAGTCTTTATGCTGTCCTCATCAAGCGGTATACCCCAGTTCCGTGCACATTCCATGCGTTCCTCCGGCCCCAGATTCTTTTTCTGATGTACCGTGTTTTTGCCTGCTGCGCTGGAGCCCAACCCGTCGCCCTTGACGGTTTTGATCAGTATGACCGTTGGTTTGCCACGGTTCGCGAGTGCCTGGGTATAAGCGGCGAATATTTTGCGTTCATCCTGACCGCCGCGTTTAATTTCTTTTACCTCCTGATCCGTCAGGGAATTCATCATCTGCTCGAGTTCCGGGTTGCCGTCGACCCAGTGTTCGCGCTGACGATTGCCGGGCAATACCGTATAACGCTGGTAGTCACCGTCCAGACATTCCTCCATGCGCCGACGCAAGATGCCCCGGTAATCTTCCGCCAGTAATCGATCCCAGCCGCCTCCCCATATCACCTTGATGACTTCCCAGTCGGCACCGCGAAAGGAAGCCTCAAGCTCCTGGATAATCTTGCCATTACCGCGCACCGGACCGTCGAGTCTCTGCAGATTGCAGTTGACTACTATAACGAGGTTGTCGAGATTTTCCCGCGATGCGATGTTGATGGTGCCGATCACCTCTGGTTCATCACACTCACCATCGCCGATGAAGCACCATACTTTGCCGCCCTTGTCGGGTTTCAGGCCGCGGTTCTGTAAATATTTGATAAAGCGTGCCTGATAGATGGCGGTGGGTGTGGACAGCCCCATCGAGGCATTCGGCACCTGCCAGAAATCCGGCATCGAGAATGGATGCGGATAGGAGGGCAGGCCGCCCCTAGGCTGTAGTTCACGGCGAAAATTGGCCAGGCGCTTTTCCGGCAGACGACCCTCGAGAAAGGCACGGGCATAAATTCCCGGTGAACAATGAGGCTGGGGAATCACCAGATCGCCACCATAGTGCGCATCCTGGCAGCGGAAAAAATGGTTGAAACCCACCTCCATCAATGTCGCCGCCGAGGCGTAAGTAGCGATATGACCACCCAGTCCTGCGCCGGAATCCTGTGCTTGCAGGACCATCGCCATCGCATTCCAGCGATTGATGTTTTCAATGCGCTTTTCTATTTCCAGATTGCCGGGATAGGCGGGTTGGCGGGACAGTGGGATGGAGTTGAGGTAGGGCGTATTCAGCCGGCTCTGGTCCAGCGGGATATTGTGGTTGTAACTCCAGTCATTCAGGCCCTGCAGCAGAAAATTGACGCCGGTTTCGCCATAACAGCGATAAACGTCGGACAAGGCCTCAAGCCATTCGGCAAGATCGGATTGGATTTCGTTGGGAATGCCGGAGACCTGGGTCACTGCTGATTCTTGTTTAGGTTACAACAATGGGCTCGATTGTAACCAGTTTGCATAATTCAGGATTGCTAATTGTGCCAATCCAGGTTTATAAACTGGCATTAATCTTAATAAACAACCGGGTTGATAGCAGAAAATGGCACAGATAGCCCTCGATAAAACCGACTTTCGCATTCTTCACCACCTGCAGAACAATGGCCGGATCTCCAACACCGAATTGGCCGATTCAGTCGGCCTGTCTCCTTCGCCCTGCTTGCGACGGGTCAAGGTGCTTGAGGAGAATGGCATCATCAAACGCTTTGCCGCGATTGTGGACCCCAAATCAGTGGGGCTGCCGATCAGTATTTTTGTCAATGTCAGTCTGCGTAGTCAGGAGCGCCGCAATCTGGAGCAATTTGAGGCCCAGATAGCGCAGTATCGGGAAGTAATGGAGTGCTATCTGATGACCGGAAGTTTTGACTATATGCTGAGAGTGGTGGTTCCTGACCTGGAAAGTTATGAACATTTTCTGGCAGAAAGACTGACACGCACACCGGGAGTCGCCAATATTCAGTCCAGCCTTACCCTCAAGCAGGTGGTGTACAAAACCGAACTGCCGCTGGGTAGACCCTGATTTCTTCGAAGCTGGTGATTAACAACGGCAAACAGCTGCGGTACAGTGACCCTCCGCGCTGAACTTTCAATCGGAACTTCCAACGGAACAATAACAATGAACAAACCTCTGTTGCACTTGAATCCCGTTTCTTCATTATTTTTCGCAGCGCCATCAGGCGCAGCACCAATCGCAGCGGCGCTTTTTGCTTTAGCGCTGATCGGTTGCTCGCCGCAGGAGCAAGGACAGTCCCAGCCGCTGCAATTGTCGGTTACCGCCGTGTCCAACAAGCCCTATCTGATCAGCGGCGGAGACGCCTTGCTGGAAATCAGTTCCAGCAGC
>JBBDXV010000262.1:0-1076 GCA_040902165.1 Pseudohongiellaceae bacterium | reverse complement strand
CGCTTTCCGATTGGCAATGGCGAATATCTGGATGCATCGGTGACCGATGCAAACTGCTCGCTGCCGGCTCGCGTGGATTACGTCTATAGATCGAGTAACAACGACAGCGATTTTCTGCCGCTTGCTGACCCGGGTTCGCTGCCGGCAGATCTGGCCTATACGACGACCAATGAAGGCAAGCTACTGCCTTATATCGTGCGTCTGGAGACCGGTACCATCAATCGGGCAATCTATCAGATAGCAATTCTTCACGACCCTTCAGGGCCGGCGCCGTCACCACTGGCTGAACCGGGAGCCTGGAACGAACGTCTGGTCTATACCTTTGGTGGTGGATGCGAAGCCGGTTTCTTTCAGGGCAGCAGTACCGGTGGTGTGCTGAACGATAACATGTTGTCTCTGGGGTATGCCTTAGCATCCTCAACCCTGAACGTAAATGCACAGGGCGGTTGCAATGATGTGGTGTCGGCAGAAACCACGATGATGGTCAAGGAACACTTCGCTGAAACCTATGGTGTGCCGCGATATACCATTGGTCGAGGTGGTTCCGGCGGCGCCATGCAACAGCTTTTGATAGCCGGTGCCTATCCGGGAATCCTTGACGGGCTGTTGCCAAGCAATACTTTTGCCGATGCCGTCAGCTATATGACAGATTCGCAGGAATGCGCAGGAATTTTGAAAAATTACGTCAATGATCCGGCTCGCGGCCTCAGTGATGAAGTAAAAAGCTCGATCGGTGGATGGTCAATGTGGTCTCTGTGTGAATCCTCCCTTGGTGACCGACCGAAGCGTATAGCGCCGGATGATTGCCCTGCGGTTATACCCGAATCGGCTCGCTACCACCCCCAGACCAATCCGGACGGGGTCAGATGCAGTATTTATGATGGTATGCGCAACATATTCGGCGAGAAACTTTATGCCGAGATCAATACTGAACGGGAATTTGCCCGCAGCCCGCATGACAACGTCGGCGTGCAGTACGGCCTGGCGACGTTGAATGCCGGATTGATCGACAAACAGCTGTTCCTGGATCTCAATGAAAAAATTGGTGGTTGGGATATAGATGTGAATTCCCGGGC
>JBBDXV010000261.1:2151-3670 GCA_040902165.1 Pseudohongiellaceae bacterium | reverse complement strand
GCCACCGTGCGCCTGCTGTCTTCCCTTATGAAACACCGGGAACTGGGAAAATACATTGTGCCTATCGTTCCCGATGAAGCACGGACCTTCGGGCTTGATGCGCTGTTCAATATTTCCGGCATCTATGCTGAAGGCGGGCAACGTTATACCCCCGTGGATGCCGACACACTCGGCGCCTATCGTGAAGCGAGCAATGGTCAGATACTGCAGGAAGGCATTTGCGAAGTCGGTGCCATCGCTTCGTTCATGGCAGCAGGTACAGCCTATGCGGTTCACAGCCTGCCGATGATTCCTTTTTACTTCTTTTATTCGATCTTCGGTTTTCAGAGAGTAGGCGACATGGTCTGGAGTTGCGGCGATATGCTTTGTCGCGGCTTCCTGATCGGCGGTACCGCCGGACGTACGACGCTCAACGGCGAAGGATTGCAACATCAGGATGGACACTCGCAGATTCTGGCAAGTACGTTTCCAACCATGAAAAGCTACGATCCGGCCTTCGGTTTTGAAGTGGCGATCATCATCCGTGATGGTATCCGGCGGATGTATCAGGAGCAGGAAAATATTTTTTATTACCTCACGGTATACAACGAAAATTACCCAATGCCATCGCTGCAGGATCATGTTCCGAATGACGAGGCAAATACCAATATCGAGACCGCCATCGCAAAAGGTGCCTACCTGTTCCGCACTCTTGAACCGCCGAAGAAGGTGGCGGAAATACCGGTGAATTTGCTGGGAAGCGGCGCGATCATGCAACAGGTGCTCAATGCCGCTGACAGACTTCAAATGTTGGGATTGACAGTCAAACTCTGGAGTATCACCAGTTACAACGAATTGAGAAAGGACGCAGAATCCTGCGAACGATGGAATCGACTGCATCCCTTCGAAGAACCCAAAACATCCTGTCTGCAAACCCTGTTCGGCGAACAGGACGGAGTCTTTGTTGCAGTGACTGATTACATGAAGTCGCTGGCAAACAGCATTGCTGCCTGGATGCCAAACGCCTATACGGCTCTGGGCACCGACGGCTACGGACTCAGCGAGTCACGTCCGGCGATTCGGGACTATTTCGAAATCAGTGCTGACTACATCATGCAGGCCGCGCTGGTCAGTCTCTACAAGCAAAAAGCCATCTCGGCAAAACAACTCAGATCCCTGCTCAAGGACCTCAACATCGACCCGGACAAACCGGATCCGATGTCACGTCGAAACTGACAACTCAAAAACCAAGAGAGCGTTACGAGCGAAGGCAAGACGAGGCAAAAGCGAGCGAAAACGAGGAGTTTACAGTTTGTAAATGACGAGTTTGAGCGAGCTTTTAACGAAGTATTGCCGAGCGCAGTAGCTCTCAATGCGTTAGGGAGTACATCAGGTAATTTATTCCGAGCTGATACGCCTGATTCGCATAGCGCGTCGGATACGCCGGATGATAGGTATGCTCCCAGCCGTCTCCCATATCGGAATTCCAGTTGATCAACACCATCACCCGGCCATTGTCATCAAGAATGGCATGATTGGA
>JBBDXV010000261.1:0-2051 GCA_040902165.1 Pseudohongiellaceae bacterium | reverse complement strand
TCCAGTTGATCAACACCATCACCCGGCCATTGTCATCAAGAATGGCATGATTGGAGGCACGGTCGACATCCTGTTCTCCGAAATCCGAAGTACGACCGATCGCGGGAATCATCTGCGGACCATCGATGTCGTAGAAACAATGAAAAATTTCATGGTCGGATGACAACTCGATTATTTCACGGTCCGGAAATACCTGACTGAAGGCTGCGTAAAAATTGTCCCATTGCTGGGTTCCCCAGAAATCGTCAATCAGCAGGAAGCCCCCGCGCAGCAGGTATTCCCGCAGGTTCTCTATTTCCACCGGATTGAGATTGATGCCGCCGCTCTGCCCTACTTCCAGCATATAGAGGAAGGGGTAGTCGAATATATCTTCATCGTCCAGTCGCAGAACGATGGGATCGCTCATAACCCGGATATTGGTAAGACGTGACACGCCGCGCAAAAAATTCATGTCGGCATCGGGAAAGTCTATGGCCCAGGATCCGCCACCATAACCGCGGTAACCACCGAATCCACCGCTGTAGTAGGTGTCAAATTGCACCCTTACGAAATTGAACTCACCACCGCGATCATATTCAGGTCGATAAGGATCGGACTGGGAAAAATAATCAGAGCGAACGGGTACCTGCGCGGCCGCCAACAATGGCAACAGCAGGAAGAATAAACTGGCTGGGTAAAGTTTCATGTCGGGCTCAGGCAAGCAACAGCGGAACCGGCAAAGCTGACACACATACTAGCGATCTTGCAATGTTGCACAATAGTCCTCGTCGGTGAGTGCCGGGGTAAACCAGATGAAATCGTACGGGACTTTGGCGGAAAAGGCTTGCAGGTAATCATTTGGGTCCACAGATTCACCGTCAACTTCGAGAATTGCCAGAGAAACTGTCTGCGACTCTTCAAGTTCCGGGTTCAGATACGCGAGATAGCGCGGCACCCCCAGGTCACTGCGAACATGGAAGTTGCCGGCAATCAGCACTCTCAGCTTACCTGGCGCCACTGGCGCATCGTCGGCGAGGCTGTGTGCCATGCTGTAATCGCGGGCCTGCTGTACCCTGACCATGGCTGGAAACTGGCTTGCAGGCAGTAGCTGACAATGGCTGCTATCAATTTCCTCATTCAGTTGTTGCATCGCGGCCTCATCCAGAATGTCGTTCGGAAGAGGGTCAGCCGTTTGTGCATAAACCTCACGCATTGCGGTTTCACTGATATTGGCAGACCTGACCGGTATTCCTGCGAGGCGGGCTGCCTGAATCAAGGGAGCGTAAAATTCCCAGTTCCATCCTGCTGCATCCCATTGCAGATAGGTTTGCAAGCTATCTAGGTCAGTCATTTCCTGCCCGGTCATTGCCGTCAATAATCCACTCTGACCAGAGTCGAGCATCTCCAGAGACAGCGATTCAAGGCGGTCTTGTCGAATCAGGTATTCCACCAGCTGCTGCTGCAACAGGTGGTGATCTGGATTGTCATGCTTCTCACCCAACAGCAGATAACTGCCAGAACCAATGGCTGCCAGCAGATCATCAATGCTGATGAATTCAGCAGTTTCAGATAGCCAGATTCTGCCGGTCAGCGGATGATCTGCGTACAAGGAAGTCTGCCATTCGGTTATTCCGGGAACTGTTTGGGCATTGGCTTGAGTAATTCCGCCGATGACAGAGCAGGCCGCAAGAAAGCCGCCGGTCATGATTCGCGTCAGTTCGCTACTCAATTTGCCGCTCAGTTCACACCTCCCATTTCCAGCCATGACTGATAAATCTCGTTTGACCAGAATTGCTGAAAGTAGGCGATTGCCGCCAGTTTGTCCTCGTCACTTAATATTCCTTCAAAAGCGGGCATCGTTCCCCCAAGCGCCAGACCGCCCTGATCGATAGTTTGCAGCAAGACTGTTAATGGATGATGCCAGGCATGCGCAGTGCCATTTAAAGGCGGAGCCGGAAAAGTGCCGTCCGGCAAGCGGATGCGCCAGTTTTCGGCCAGACCCTCAGCATTGGCTCCGTGACATGGTGCACAGTGATTCGCAAATACCGCACTCCCCTGTATCAGCTGCGTCT
>JBBDXV010000260.1:0-3684 GCA_040902165.1 Pseudohongiellaceae bacterium | reverse complement strand
TCAGTAATTTTAGGGTCAGAGTGAAAACTCCTGACGTTTTTAATTTTGGGGTCAGTAATTTTGGGGTCAGAGTGAAAACTCCTGACGTTTTAGCTAGTGCCTGGGCAATAGGTTTTCACTCTGACCCCAAAATTATGTTTTAGCTAATGCCTGGGCAATAGGTTTTCACTCTGACCCCAAAATTACCAAAATTAATTTCGTTAATGATCGTGCCCATGATGATGCACATGACCGTGCGAGAGTTCCTGCGCAGTCGCTTCCCGCACCTCCATCACTTCCACGTCAAAATGCAGGGTCTTGCCGGCCATGGGGTGATTGGCGTCAATGGTGACATCATCACCTTCGATTTCGACCACACGCACCTGACGTTGATGACCATCTTTACCCTGGGCTACAAAGGTCATGCCTATCGAGACATCGTCAACACCCTGGAACATTTTCATGCCGAGAGTCTGGATCAGATCGCTGTTGATTTCACCATAGGCATCCTTTGGAGCAATGACGGCATAGAGCTTTGACCCTTTGATTTTGCCGAACAGTTCTTTTTCCAGTCCGGGAATCAGATTGTTGTTGCCATGCAGATAAGTCATAGGTTCATTGCCTTCCGAACTGTCCATCACCACGCCCTCCTCGTCCTTGAGGGTATAGTGAATTGAAACTACGCTGTTCTTGCCGATCATTAATGCCATGAAAATTACTCGCAGGTTGTTGGTTTTGAATTTGATATTTACTCATACAGTTTGCCGAATTTTGACTGCAGACGTCGCATGCCGCCGAGCCAGCGGTCGTAATCCGCAGTTTTGCGCTGAATGTAGGTTAACACTTCAGGATGGGGCAAAACCAGAAAGCGCTCTGCCGCCAATGTCTCGACCACGGTCTGGGCCAACTGTTCCGGCTCCAGCATGCCGTCCACGCCGGCCACACCGCCGTTCCTTGTATTTGCAGTCATCCCGGTGCGTACTGCCTGGGGACACAGCACCGACACCTTGATGCCCCGATCTCCATAAGTGATCGACAGCCACTCGGCAAAACCCACGGCTGCATGTTTGGTCACCGCATAAGGAGCCGAGCCGATCTGATTCAACAATCCTGCTGCCGACGCAGTATTCAACAAGTATCCCGAACCGCGCTCGAGCATGGCGGGCAGTACTGCGCGCGCGGCAAATACATGTGCCATCACATTGATATCCCAGATGCGCTGCCACTGTGCGGTGCTGACATTCTCATCACCGGGCGTAAAAATTCCGGCATTGGAACAGAACAGATCGATGTGTCCGAATCTGTCCAGCGCAGCTTCAACCAGTTCGATGACCTGTTCCTCCCGACTGACATCGGTGGTCATTGCAAAGGCCGGCACTGACAGCGACTTCGCTACTGTTTCTGCACCTTGTGCATTGACATCCGATGCAATAATTCCCGCGGCGCCTTCATTGGCAAACTTTTCGCACAGGGCTTTGCCTATGCCGCTGGCTGCGCCGGTGACTACTACTATCTTGTCTTTGATTTGCATGCTTGATCCCTGTTGTCAGGCCGACGCGATCTGCGCCAGCCGGTTTTGAATGATGTCATTGGCTTCGGCGACGATGCGCTCCACCAGTTCCCGGCAGGTGGGAATGTCATTGATCAGACCGATCACCATGCCGGCAGACCAGATGCCGATGTCCAGATTTCCGGTCTCGAGCAATGCCCTGCCGGAAGTGCCTTTTACCAGTGGCGCAATGTCATTGAAATCAGTCGTCCCCGCACGTGCCTCGATTTCCAGCACCTGCCGGGCGATGGAATTTTTGAATACGCGCGCGGTATTGCGCAGGCTTCGATAAATGAGGGAAGTATCCAGCTCGGTGGCCTCCACCATTGCCTGTTTTACCTTTTCATGAATAGGTGCTTCTTTTGTCACCATGAAGCGCGTACCCATATTGATGCCGTCGGCTCCCATTGCCAGTGCCGCGGCGAGGCCACGCCCATCAGCAAATCCACCAGAGGCGATAAACGGAATCTTCAATTGCTGCGCCGCCAGTGGTAACAGAATCAGATTGGTGACGTCATCTTCACCGGGATGTCCGGCACACTCAAAACCGTCCACGCTTACCATGTCGCAGCCGATGCGCTCGGCCTTGAGGGCATGGCGGATCGAAGTGCATTTATGGATTACCGTGATGCCCGCAGCCTTGAATGCCGGCAGATAAGGCTCGGGATTGCGTCCGGCCGTCTCCACAATCTTTACCCCGCTGCTGGCGATGGCGCTGGCAAATTCATCGTAGGGAACCGGTTTGATGGTAGGCAGGATAGTCAGATTCACGGCAAAGGGCTTGTCGGTCATGCTGCGACAACGCTGAATTTCATCCAGCAATGCTTGCGGAGATGGCTGGGTCAGCGCGGTAAGAATTCCCAGCGCACCGGCATTGGAGACCGCCGAAGTCAGTTCCGCCCGGCCGACCCATTGCATACCACCCTGAACGATAGGGTGCAGAATGCCAAGGCGTTCCGTTAATCTTGTCTTCATGTTTGCCTCTATAATCTCTTGTAACAAATCGATACTGGCCGGTCGTAGCGTCAAGCGGGCTAGTATAAGGAACCGCCAAACAATTCCAAGGCTTCAGTGTTGTTAACCATTGATGCAAAGAAAGGGGAACAGCATAAAACACTGTGATATAGTCGCCCGCCAGAAGTATAAAGAAGTCACAAAACCAAGTAGTACCAAGGGAGAAATCAACATGCAAAAGAAACTGCTGGTTAGTGCCGTGGCACTGGCTACCGCTATGACTGCGCTCCACACCCAGGCCCAGGTAGGGCGTCAGGCTATCGAGGAGATTCAGGTTATTTCCACCTCACGCCGACTTGAAGGCCTGACTGACGTCAACGCCAGTGTGGCCGTGATCAGTGAAGAAGATCTGCGCCTCGTATCGGCTACTCATTTCCAGGAAGCGGCTAACCGTTTGCCGGGAGTGAACATCAATCGCAACAACGGTCAGGAAAGCCTGACCTCGATCCGTTCGCCAATTCTGACCGGCGCCGGTGCCTGCGGTTCTTTTCTGCTGGCCGAGGAAGGCATCCCACTGCGTTCCGCCGGTTTTTGCAACGTCAATGAAATGTTTGATGCCCACACCGAGAATGCTTCACGTATTGAAGTGATCCGTGGTCCGAGCAGCGCCTTTTACGGCTCCAATGCCGTACACGGCATGATCAACGTCGTGTTGCCGGAACCTTCCGAGCAAACGCGCATCTCGGTAGAGACCGGTCCCCGCGGCTTTCTGCGCGGCAACCTGGCGCTGGGTTATGACTTCGGTAATTTCAAGGAACTGCTGTTGCTCAACGGGGTCAACGAAGAAGGCTGGAAAGATGACAGCGGTTACGATCAACAGAAAGCCAGCTGGCTGTATGAATACACGACGGCCGGTGGTTATCAGTTGAACGGCGGTATTACCGCGACGAACCTGAATCAGGAAACCGCAGGCTATGTGGTCGGCAAGGATTCCTACAAGGATGAATCAATACGCGAGACCAATCCGGACGCCATCGCCTATCGCGACAACCAGAGCCTGCGCGCCTGGACCAGAGTGACCAAACAGTTTGAAAACGACTGGGAATTGATTGTCACCCCGTACTTCCGCGAGGCCAATCTTAATTTTATCCAGCACTTCCTGCCTGGCCTGCCGATTGAAGACAACGAGCATCGCAGCCTGG
>JBBDXV010000259.1:0-3690 GCA_040902165.1 Pseudohongiellaceae bacterium | reverse complement strand
CTTCATCACGTGATTGACGAATTTGGCCAGGGTTTTATTTCCGTACTTTGGATCAGGCAAAACTTCACGTTTTGCCACTTCTCTTCTTCTTGGCATGTGAGACCTCCAGTTTATTCAGGGTTACCCGGGATAAAGTCAGACATGACTTCGTCATAATCCTGCTTACCCAGCCTTACTCTCATCACTCTCATCTTGGCGCAGGGCAAATTCGCATTCGCCGTCCACGAGCCACATCCTGTGGACTGAGAATTCCATATAAAAAATCTGGCAGTCTTTTGGGGCTGCCAGATTTTTTAGGTGCTTTTCTACAGTACCTGGTCTTCAGGTACCGTGCTGGCACTCCGGATCAGCGTTGACACACGCGTCCGGAACGCCATAAAACCATTAAGATTTCGGGCGCTTGGCGCCGTACTTGGAGCGACCTTTTCGCCGATCCGATACACCTGAGGTGTCCAGACTACCGCGCACGGTGTGATAGCGCACACCAGGAAGATCCTTGACCCTGCCACCACGAATCAAAACGACTGAGTGTTCCTGCAGGTTGTGCCCTTCTCCACCAATATAGGAAGTGACTTCATAACCGTTGGTCAGCCGCACACGGCAAACCTTGCGCAAAGCTGAATTTGGCTTCTTTGGCGTAGTGGTGTACACGCGCGTACAAACTCCGCGCCGCTGGGGACAACCCTGCAGTGCCGGAACATCGCTTTTGGTCACCTTGCTGCGGCGAGGTTTTCGCACCAGCTGGTTAATTGTTGCCATTCAATACTCCCAAAAAAGGGCAGAAACCAAAGGAGGCGGAAGTTTAATGATCCCGCCTCCGCTAGTCAACACTAGTGGCCTGTAACATGTAAATCAGTAGTGGCTGCGTGATGCATCGGGCGCGAGGGCGAGGCGCGCCGACAAGCAGTGGCAGGCCCCACGTGAGGAGGCGCAACGACGCCATCGTGTTCGAGGCGCGCGCAGACACTGTTGATTTGCATGTTACAGGCCACTAGCCCTCGGTTTTCAACGCCTGAGTCAACGCCGCTTCCACATCGCTTGCGGTGACACCCGTCTCCATTTCGCGTTTCTCTGCATAGGCCTTGCGACGCGCCTCATGATAGGCCAGGCCGGTGCCTGCAGGGATCAACCTGCCGACCACGACGTTTTCTTTCAGACCACGAAGGAAGTCGCGCTTGCCGGTAACGGCGGCTTCGGTAAGTACCCTGGTGGTTTCCTGGAACGAAGCCGCGGAAATAAATGACTCGGTAGCCAGAGAGGCCTTGGTAATACCCAACAACATGCGCTCAAACCTGGCTTCCACCTTGTCTGCCTGTTTGATACGGTCATTTTCATCCAGAATCTGGGTATAGGTGACCTGCTCACCCTTGATAAAGACCGAGTCGCCCGGCTCAGAGATCTCTACCTTGCGCAACATCTGTCGCACGATAACTTCAATGTGCTTGTCATTGATACGCACACCCTGCAGCCGGTAAACATCCTGCACTTCATTGACGATGTACTGTGACAGCGCTTCCACACCCTTCAAACGCAGAATATCGTGAGGCGCGGGTGGTCCTTCGGATACCACTTCACCCTTCTCAACATACTCACCTTCAAACACTGTCATGGTGCGCCATTTCGGGATCAGGGTTTCATAATGGTCTGAACCATCAATGGGGTTGACGCCATCCTTGGGAGTAAGCATCAAGCGGCGTTTTCCCTTGGTTTCCTTGCCAAAGCTCACGGTACCGGAAATTTCCGCGAGAATAGCCGGCTCTTTCGGTTTACGGGCTTCAAACAGGTCAGCCACTCGCGGCAAACCCCCGGTGATGTCACGAGTCTTGGAACCTTCCTGGGGAATACGGGCGATAACGTCACCGATATTGATTTCCCGTCCATCTTTGATACTGATGATGGAATTGGCAGGCAGGAAGTAATGCGCCGGTACGCTGGTACCGGGTAAATTGATTTCCTTGCCTTTCTTGTCCAGCAGAATTACCGCTGGTCGCAGTTCCTTCGCAGAAGAAGACCGTTCCGCAGGGTCGATGACGGAAATACTGCTGAGACCAGTGATTTCATCGGTCTGTTCCCTTACCGTGATACCTTCTTCCATGGCCGAGAACTTCACTTTTCCGGACACTTCAGAAATGATCGGGTGGGTGTGTGGATCCCAGGTCGCAACAACCTGACCGGCTTCGACAGCTTTTTTCTTGCCGACGGTGATCAATGCGCCATAGGGCAGTTTATATTTTTCCCTTTCGCGACCGTTGGAGTCGTTGACAATCAGTTCGCCGGAACGCGATACCACAACCAGTTCACCGCGAATGTTTTCCACGGTTTTCATGTTGTTCAGATGTATGGTACCGGTGTTTTTCACCTGCACGCTGTCAGAAGCAGTAGCTCGCGAAGCCGCACCGCCGATGTGGAAGGTACGCATGGTCAACTGTGTACCGGGCTCACCGATAGACTGGGCTGCTATTACACCAACCGCCTCACCAACATTGGCTACATGGCCGCGCGCAAGGTCACGTCCATAACATTGACTACAGATCCCGAATCGGGTCTCACAAGTAATGGGAGAACGAACATAGACCTGATCGATACCGCTGGTTTCAAGCCTTTCCACCATGCGTTCGTTAATCAATACATCAGCTTCGACAATGACTTCACCGGTCGCGTCATCCACCGCTTCCTTTGCCAGCACGCGACCCAACACACGGTCGCCAAGCGGCGCGATGATGTCACCACCTTCGATGATCGGAGACATGATCAAGCCCTGTTTCGTACCGCAGTCGTGTTCGGTAATCACCAGGTCCTGTGATATATCCACCAGGCGACGGGTCAGATAACCCGAATTGGCGGTTTTCAGTGCGGTGTCAGCGAGACCCTTACGTGCTCCGTGAGTGGAAGTAAAGTATTGCGACACGCTCAACCCTTCACGGAAATTCGCGGTAATCGGAGTTTCAATGATGGAGCCGTCAGGACGGGCCATCAGACCTCGCATACCTGCCAGCTGTCGAATCTGGGCGGGAGAACCCCTGGCACCCGAGTCGGCATAAACATAAACCGAGTTGAATGATTCCTGTCGCTCTTTTTTGCCTTTCTTGTTGATAACTTCCTCCGAGGACAAACCTTCCATCATGGACTTGGCAACAATATCGTTGGCGCGCGACCAGATATCGATCACCTTGTTGTATTTCTCACCCTGGGTTACCAGTCCCGAGGCATACTGATTTTCAATTTCTTCCACTTCGGAATTGGCCTGATTGATGATCTTGGCCTTTTCAATCGGAATGACGAAGTCATTTACTCCGATGGATGATCCCGAGCGGGTGGAGTATTTATAACCCGTGTACATCAGCTGGTCGGCAAATATAACCGTCTCTTTCAGGCCCACATTGCGATAGCAGGCATTGAGAATACCGGAGATCTGTTTCTTCGCCATCTTCTGATTGACCATGGAAAACGGCAACCCTTCCGGTACGATGTTGAACAGCAGCACACGGCCGGCAGTGGTGTCCACAATTTTGCGTGAATGTATTTTTTCACCAGCCTCATTCAGTTCCACGTCCTTGATGCGGACCTTGATTCGGGCCTGTAAATGCAGATTGCCGGATTCGTAGGCACGCTGCACTTCATCAGCATCGGCATAAACCCGGCCTTCGCCTTTGGCGTTAACCCGTTCACGGGTCATGTAATAAAGCCCCA
>JBBDXV010000258.1:0-3692 GCA_040902165.1 Pseudohongiellaceae bacterium | reverse complement strand
AGCCCCATCACCGACCGTACTTCCTGCAAGGTCTGGCGGGCTTTTTCCCGGGCCGTTTCGCAACCATTGGTCAGAATACCGTTTACTACATCAGGTTCCTTTTCATAGCGGGCTGCTTCACGCTGGATCGGTTCCAATTCTGCTATTACGGCATCAATTACCGGTTTCTTGCACTCCAGGCAACCAATTAGCGCGTTGCGACAGCCATTCTGAACCCAGTCGCGGGTTGCGATATCAGAATATGTTTCGTGTAGTTGCCATACGGGGCACAGGTCAGGATTACCAGGATCTGTGCGTCGAACCCTGGCAGGGTCGGTTGGCATGGTGCTGATTTTCTTCTGCACCTGATCTATCGGTTCCCTGAGGGTAATGGTGTTGTTATAGGATTTGGACATCTTCTGTCCGTCCAGTCCTGGCATCTTGGCGGCAGGCGTCAGCAATGCCTTCGGCTCCGCCAGAATCATTTTGCCGGAACCCTCAAGATATCCATATAAACGCTCCCGATCCCCCAGGGTAATATTCTGTTGATCCTGCAACAGGGCCTGCGCCTTTTCCAATGCCTCCTGATTACCCTGCTCCTGATAGGCAACCCGCATCCCGGCAAACATACGCGCTGCTTTCTTGCCCATTTTCTTTACTGCTGCTTCGGCCAGTTCTTCAAAGCCGGGCTCACGGCCGTATAGATGATTGAAGCGCCGGGCAACTTCCCGTGTCAGCTCCACATGCGCCACCTGATCTGCGCCCACAGGTACTAACCCGGCGCGATAAATCAGAATATCTGCTGCCTGTAACAACGGATAACCGAGAAATCCGTAAGTTTCCAAATCCTTTTCATGCAGTCGTTCCTGCTGGTCCTTATAGGACGGCACCCGTTCCAGCCAACCCAACGGGGTCATCATTGACAATAACAGGTGAAGCTCCGCGTGTTCCGGTACTCTGGACTGCACAAACAGGTTAGCAGAGCCGGGATTGACACCTACCGCAAGCCAGTCAATAACCATATCCAGAACATTTTCCTGGACAATTTGCGGTTCCATATAATGGGTAGTGAGCGCATGCCAGTCAGCAACAAAAAAATAACACTCGTACTCGTGCTGCAATTTGACCCAGTTTTTCAATACGCCATGCAAATGACCCAGATGCAGGCGTCCGGTAGGTCGCATACCTGAAAGTACGCGTTTGCGGGAATCTACGGTTGACAACTTGTTCTCCTGTGACGGGACATTCATCCCTAAGTTAATCGGTTTGCGGAAGCATTGGCAATCACATAAATGGCGCGGGATCGCCCTTGCCAATACGCAACACCTTTGGAACTCCTTCGACCAGATCAATCATGGTGGTGGGATTAAGCCCGCAGGCACCGGCGTCCAGAATCAGATCCACATGCTTGCCCAGCTTGAGACGTATTTCATAGGGATCGGAAATCTGTTCCTGTTCATCGGGCAACAGCAGGCTGGTACTCATGATCGGCTCGCCAAATTCCGCCAACAATCCCTGCGCCACTATATTGTCCGGCACTCTCAATCCCACCGTCTTGCGCTTTGGATGCATCAAGCGACGCGGTACTTCCGGCGTTGCCTTGAGAATAAAAGTGTAAGGTCCCGGGGTGTAGGCTTTCAGTATCCGGTAGGCACTGTTTGACACCAATGCATAACTGGCAAGCGAGGAGAGATCTTTGCACACCAGAGTGAAATTATGCCGGTCATCAAGTTTTCGCAGGCGTCGAATTCGTTCCAGCGCCTGCTTGTCACCAATATGGCATCCCAGTGCATAGGTGGAATCTGTCGGATAAACAATGACACCCCCCTCGCGCAATACCCTGGACGCCTGGCGCAATACCCGCGGCTCGGGGTTCAGCGGATGAACCTGTAAATATTCACTCATGTTCCGGTATCTGTAATTGGAGCATCCGACACTGGCTGATAGCGCATGATCATCACCGGGGCACGACCCCAAATGCCGCAGATTTTATTACAGCGCCGCAAGAAAAGCAGATTCTTTTTGGCAAATGGATTAACATGCGCTCAATTTTTCCTGCACCGAATCACACATCATGAAGCAATTTCTTGATTATATTCCACTGCTGGTTTTCTTCTCGGTATGGACTATTGATGAGCGAATCATCAACATTGGCGATTTTCAATACACTCTGGGCGGAATATTCAGTGCTGCCGAGTTTCTGCTGGCAGCGTCGCTGATCGTTTATGGCGGGATCTATCTGTACCAGCGTCGACTGGACAAATTTCAGGTAATCACCCTGTGTGTCGTTGTCCTGTTTTGTATTCCTACGATTATTTTCCGGGACACCACATTCCTGAAATGGAAGGCACCTATTGCCAACTGGGTATTCGCCGCGATTTTTCTTGGCTCACGACTGGTCAGCAGCAAACCTGCCATTGAGCATATGATGGGCCACGCAGTAACCGCGCCAGCCGAAGTGTGGATAAAACTCAACTATATCTGGGCAGGGTTTTTTATTGTCCTGGGTGGCGTGAATCTGGCAGTGGCTTTTACCCTGTCCGAGTCTGCCTGGATTAACTTCAAGGTGTGGGGCAACCTTGTCATTACCTTCCTTTTTATAGTCGGTCAGATGCCCTATTTGTACCGCTATCTGCCTGAAGACGAGGAAGCAACGGACTCCGAGTCATAGGCTCAATCGATTGCCGATTTTCCTGCCCAGGGAGAAACCCATGTATTACGCAATTATCAGTGAAGATGTAGAAGACAGCCTCGGCAAACGCAAATTGGCACGACCTGCACACTTGAAACGACTCAATAAGATGCTGCTGCAGAAACGCGTGTTGCTGGCTGGCCCTCATCCGGCAATCGACAGTGATGATCCAGGCGAAGCCGGCTTTACCGGGTCCTTGATCGTGGCAGAATTCGACAGCCTGGAGCAGGCTCGGGCCTGGGCCAATGATGACCCCTACGTTGCAGCGGGGGTTTACCGCAATGTCATAGTGAAACCATTCAAGAAAGTACTACCGTGAGGACCGTGCTGGCGTTGCCTGTAATTATCCCCCGATCATGGCAGACTGACAGCCAGCGGTCTTAACCCGGGAAAGTTTTCATCCAGAACCCGGTTCCATTCTGCCAATTGCGTACTTCGACGACTTAATACCGGTAGCGGGTCACCGTTGATTCGAATACTGTTGATGCGGTCACCTCGTTGAATTTGATAGACGATTTCCAGACCGGCCGTTACTCGTCCAAATACTGAATGCAGGCCGTCAAGATGTGCTGTCGCCAGATGGGTAATGAAAAACTGGCTGCCATCGGTTCCCGGACCGGAATTGGCCATGGAAATAATCCCCGGCTGATTATGATGCAATACGATTTCGCCGCTGAATCTGTACCCAGGTCCGCCACTTCCGGTCGCGAGTGGATCGCCTCCCTGAATCATGAAGTTTCGTTCCACGCGATGAAAGCTCAGGCCGTCATAGAATCCGCGCAAGGCAAGATTGACGAAATTTGCAACTGTGGTCGGAGCTGCCCGCTCGTTGAGTTGCACTTCTATCACTCCCCTGCTGGTGTCTATCGATGCTGAAAGTGACTGCGCTACAGCCGGAGAATAGAGACCGATACCCGCAACCAGAAATAGCAGACATCGCTGCAGATAACGAAAATTCATAGTTTCATCCTGTACTCAATTGTCACCGGCGCGTGATCGGAAAAATTTTCTGCCGTGAATA
>JBBDXV010000257.1:0-3692 GCA_040902165.1 Pseudohongiellaceae bacterium | reverse complement strand
GCGACATCGAATACCAGGCCCTGGTCCGGCCATCCCCACAGCACGGTTGGCAGCAGCAGATGTCCGGAACTGGAAATCGGCAGAAACTCGGTCAAGCCTTGCAAGGCTGCCAAAAATGAAACCTGAAAAATATCCAGCTGCAGAAAAAATCTCCCGGCTCAATGTGCCTGACGGTAATGCATGTTTTCCTTGATATAGTGCGGCAATGCCTGCTCCGCCGATACCAGTTCACCGTTGGCGTACATCGATTGCGCCAGCCGGCAGATCGCAGCAGGTTCGAGGTCGGACCCAGGATCAATTATTTTCGGCGTTATCCCCAGGGTCGTGATGAGCGCATCCCGGTACTCCCATCCGTCTCCGACCCCGACCCATTGGTCCGGCGGCAAACCCAGTCGGGGAATATGGAGTGCATCCGGCAGTGCAACCTGCTCTGCTGCCTGCAGCATGACGATACCGTTGGCATCCGCTGTGTAGACCGCAAAATAAATTTCCCCGTCGCGCGCCATGGTAGCTACCAGCTGTCCCGGCAACCGATGTCGCTCACAGGCAGTTTGCGCCAGTGCCGCCAGATTCGAAACAATGATTACCGGTTTGGAACTTGCCTCGGCAATCCCCTGCACAACCCCCACCCCGATGCGCAAGCCGGTAAATGAACCAGGACCGGCGACCACGGCAACAGCATCAAGATCCTTGAGCGTTAGTTCTGCTTCCAGACAAATCCTTTGTACCTGACTGAGCACCTTCTGGGCATGGGCGCGAGCCTGGGTTTCAATCAAGCTGCTGAGCTGACCGTCATTGTCCAGCACGACAGTACAGTGATTACTTGAAGTGTCCAGCAGCAATATTTTGGCCATGGGCGGGTAGTGTACCGAAGGCGAAATTGTCTGTCCTGTAAAAGCAAAAAATCCCGCTTGAGTAAATCAAGAGGGATTTTTGCAGTCCACAAACACACCCGCAGACTGCCGATTACTTAACGGCAGCAGCAGGTGACAGTTTGCTAGCCTTTGCTTACGGCCACCAGCTAATTACTTCTTTTTAGCGGCTTTCTTTTTAGCGGCTTTCTTCTTGGCTGGCTTCTTCTTAGCTGCTGCTTTTTTCTTGGCAGGAGCTTTTTTCTTAGCAGCTTTTTTCTTCGCCGGAGCTTTTTTCTTTGCTGCGGCTTTCTTTTTAGCTGCTTTTTTCTTTGCGGCCTTTTTCTTGGCCGGGGCTTTCTTTTTCGCTACGGCTTTCTTAGCGGGTTTTCTCTTCGCGGCCTTTTTCTTGGCCGGGGCTTTCTTCTTTGCTGCTGCTCTCGTTTTGGCTTTCTTCATCGCGATTTTCCTCTTAGCTGCGGATTTTGTTTTAACAGTGGACTACTTCTTACTCGCTGCGGCCCTACTCGCCAACTTCTTTCTGGCGGACTTCAATACGGCTGCGGCTTTCTTGCGGCTGATAGTCTTTTTACCGACCATCACCTTTTTCTTGCGAGCTGCCTTCTTGATGGCAGCAAGCTTTTTTCTAATGACCTTTTTCTCCCTCGATCCGGCTTTTTTCGCCTTGATCGCTCCCTTATGTGCGGCCTTTGCCATTCTGGCAGTGACTTTTCCGGCTGCAGCCCTGACCTTGAGTGCTGCTTTCTTAACGGCTGCTTTTTGTTTTTTTGCAGCTTTTTTCGCTGCCTTGACCTGTCTGGCCAGTTCTTCTTTGTCTCGTTTGATGTTCCATTTGGTCACAAAGCGAGCAATAGCCTGCTGTAATTCTGCGTCTCGATGTGCCGCTACAGCAGCCTGATCTGCCCTGGACAGCGCATCGGCTTCAGCCGCTTTGCGTTTCGCTTTGGCAGTTTTGATTCGTGCATTGGTGGCGGCGAGACGGGCAACGGCTCGTTTGAATGACTTTTTGCTGAGTGCTGCAGCGCGTTTAGTGGCTGCGGTGACGTGAGATTTGGCGGCAATATTTCTGGCTGCTTTGAATTTTTTTCTGGCGGAGACGACTGCCTTTGCCTGGGCTCTGACTTCACGTTGAAGTTTTGCCAGAGCGGCGTCTGCAATGACCAAGGCGGCAGGACCGCTTGATACATCAATTAATTTTCTGACTGACCTGTATCGCTTTACTTTTGCTTTGGTCATCCACATTTAACTCTTGAGTGGTAATTCTTTTTCTACTCACTTTCTGAATCGATCTACAAGAGTCATCACTTACTTCGGCGGCACCATATCACAAAAAAAAAAATTTGCAAACAGTGATTGAAATCATTTTGACTCTTGTCGATCTGCCATCCAGACTAAAAAAGAAACTCCAGCTCGTTGTGTTACATGTTTAGTATTTCGCTTGATCAATAAAAAACTTTAAGGAAACCTTGTCTGATCACCCTCTCAATAAAAGAAAAGCCCGGTATCAAACCAGGCTCCTGACTACTTCAATATTGATTACTGATAATGCAAATGTCGTTTTTCAGTTCCGTTTAACCTCCCAGAACCTGAAGCACTCTCGTTCTGATCGTATCAACTGCGGCGGTACCTTCCACCTTCTCTACCCGCACTCCATGACCTTGCTGTTCAAGGCGGCGATAAAAATCCACCAGCGGTTTTGTCTGATCATGATAGACACCGAGACGATGACGCACAGTCATTTCCCTGTCGTCCTCGCGCTGGATCAATGGCTCACCGGTGACATCATCCCGGTCGGCGACCTGCGGCGGATTGTTGGTAACATGATAGACGCGCCCTGAATCCAGATGCACTCTCCGGCCGCTCATGCGCTCGACAATAGTCTCGTCATCTACCGCAATTTCCAGCACCAAATCGATATTCACTCCTGCATCCACAAGCGCCTCCGCCTGCGGAATTGTCCGCGGAAATCCATCAAACAGAAATCCGTTACGACAATCATCCTGCTGAATTCTTTCCTTCACCAGCGCGATGATTATCTCGTCAGTGACCAGCCCTCCGGATGCCATGACCGACTCAACTTTCTTGCCCAGCGGTGAACCGGCCTTCACCGCCGCCCGTAACATATCGCCGGTGGAAATCTGGGGAATGTTAAATTTTTCTGTGATGAACCTGGCCTGGGTACCCTTTCCGGCACCCGGCGCACCCAACAATATGACGCGCATGAAACTCTCCCGTGGTGGTGTGTGGATTGCTATCGTTCAGCCTGTTTGGCCAGCTCCCAATAATGATCCAGCTGGTCGAGACTCAACTCGCCCAACTGTTTGCCTTCGTCCCGCAGTGCCTGTTCCATGAATCCAAAGCGATCGACAAACTTCCTGTTGGTTGCACGCAGGGCACTCTCCGGTTCCACATCCATATGTCGCGCCAGGTTCACCACCGCGAACAACAGATCACCAAGCTCCTCATTCATGGCCGCCTTGTCGTCGTTGCCAATTGCCTGCTGTAACTCCTGCAACTCTTCCTGCACCTTGGCGAGTACCGGATCCAGTGACGACCAGTCGAAGCCGACGCTGGCGACGCGCCGCTGGATCTTCAAGGCTCTTTCTATTGCCGGCAGCGCCGACGGTATATCAGCGAGCAGCCCGGACTTGTCGGACTGCCCTTGTTGCCCTGCGGTAGATTGTCGTTCTGCCTGTTTGATGGCTTCCCATTTGACCACCACGTCCGCGGCAGACAGCCGTTGATCCTGACCAAAGTTCTCCAGCTTCCCTTCCGGGAATACATGCGGATGGCGTCGAATAAGTTTGTCGGTAATGGCAT
>JBBDXV010000256.1:0-3737 GCA_040902165.1 Pseudohongiellaceae bacterium | reverse complement strand
CAGATGCGGCAGTTCGTATTGCAGCGCCAGCTCCTGAAGCACAGGTTCGGCCGTAGACGGTTGTCCGGTGGCGGTTTTTTTCAAAACCGGGAGGCTGAGTTTTTCGTAGAGAATTGCCTGCAGCTGCTTCGGTGAACCAAGATTGAACTCTTCGCCCGCCTGAATATATACCTGTTCCTCAACTTCAAGCAGTCTCTTGCCGAGTTCCTTGCTTTGGTGGGCGAGAGCTTTCGCATCGACGATCACGCCGGTGCGCTCCATCTTCTGCAATACCCTGATCAAAGGAATCTCGTAGTATTGATACAGGCTCAACAAAGTTCCGCTTTCCCTGAGGCGGGCTGTCAGCAGACTATTAAGACGCAATATCAGGTCGGCTTTTTCTGCCGCATAATCCGTCACCTTCTCAATCGGCAATTGATCAACAGTCAGCTTATTGCGTCCCTTGCCTAACAAGCTGTCCAGGTCCATCGGTTCCAGCTCCAGATAAAACTTCGCCATATCGGCAAGCTGGTGCTTTATTGCGACAGAATTGAGAACATAGGAAGCCAGCAGAACATCGCTCTTTAATGGAGCGAGTTCGATACCGTGATTGGCGAGGAGGTGACATACGGTTTTGAGGTCATAGCCGATCTTGGTTATTTTTTTGTCTTCCAGCAGGGGCTTGAACTTCGACATCACCTCGTCGCCAGTCATGCCTGCTTCGGATTTCAGGGGAATATAGAACGCCGTGCCGGCCACGGCACACACTGCAATGCCGGTCAGTCTGGCACGCATGAAATGCGCATTCTCATGTTCGACCGACAAGGCAAATTTGCCGGACGACTCCAGGGAACCAATCAGTTTTGTCAGGTCCGTCAAGCTGACTATGGTTTGATATTTTATTTGTTCTGGAACTTCGGCTTCGACCTTGGCAGATTCGAGCATGTCTGCACCTGGCTCCCGGGATACAGCAGCCGAATCGGCCTTGATGCCATTTTGTTCCAGCTCGGTTTTCCAGGTCTTGAATTCCAGTTCGGAGAAAAGCCGATGCAGTTCCTGGCTGTCCGGGTTGCCGATCACCAGATTGTCGGGTCCGAAATCCAGTGCCACATCTGATTTGATCGTTGCCAATCGATAGGAAAGTCTTAGCGCATCAATGTTCTCGCGCAGTCGCTCGCCTATCTTGCCTTTGATTTCGTCCGCATGGACAATAATCCCCTCGGCGGATCCATAATCCTGCAACCATTTGATCGCGGTTTTCGGACCAACTCCCGGAACACCGGGAATGTTGTCGGATTTGTCTCCCGTCAGGGCCAGGAAATCAATTATCCTTTCCGGCGGAATGCCAAATTTCTTTTCCACACCTTCGCTGTCAAGAAATTCATTGGTCATCGTGTTCAGCAAATTGACATGTATGCTGACCAGCTGCGCGAGATCCTTGTCGCCGGTGGAAACAAGCGTATCGATACCGGCCGTTGTCGCCTGAGTGGCCAGAGTTCCGATGACATCATCCGCCTCTACTTCTGGCACTATCAATAGCGGAAGTCCCATTGCCTTGACGATCGCATGAATCGGCTCTATCTGACAACGAAGCTCATCCGGCATCGGTGGCCTGTGAGCCTTGTATTCGGAGTATATTTCGTTTCTGAACGTTTTGCCCTTGGCATCAAAAACAATTGCAATATGGCTGTCAGGGTAGTTTTTGATGAGGCTGCGGATCATGCTGATCACACCCTTAATCGCACCGGTTGGCTGACCTTTGCTGGAAACCAGTGGCGGCAGGGCATGGAAAGCGCGAAACAGATAAGACGAGCCATCAACCAGTACCAGAGGGGATTTGCTTTTCACCGTGCCTATTCTCTTTTAAAGCAACTGTTCATATCGTTCACAATTTTACGCATCATTTCAATATATCCGTCGGCATCTGCAATAATATCGATTCCGAGTATGTCCAACTCCACCTGATTCAATGCGTAACCTGAAAGCATCGTGGCAATTGTAGCCGGACTGGAGTCCTTGTCTTTGAAAAGACATAGCGGGCGGGCTTCCCGGATAGTACGACGGGTATTCAGAATGTGGCGAATTCCAGGCTGTACTTCCGTATCTTCAGCCAGTGCCAGCAAAGGCTCCAGCGAATACCTGGCTTCCAGATACTGGTAAGCATCATGATAGACAATATATGGCTTGCCGCGAACATCCTGCAGTTGCTGATCCATATAGGTATTCAGGTCGTCTATCTGTCCGGTGAAAGATTGCAGGTTGAGACGGTACTTATCGGCTCCTGCCGGATCAATCTGTGAAACGCTGTCAGTCACCATCCGCGCTATCGTCAGTGCGTTTGCAGTATCCAGCCAGAGATGGGGATCAAGCTGTGCAGCGCCTCCTTCTCCAAGTCCGGCAAACTGCATTCTGAGCGTGAGCAAATTCAATTCAGCCTGTTTAGACAGCTGCAGCACTGTTTGATCAGGATCAGTTTGCGCGATAGCGCCGGTCAGGAAAGTCTCCAGCTCGGACCCAATCCATATGATCAATTGTGCGGAATCAAGCGCAACCCGGTCAGATGGCCGCATTGAATAGTGATGCGGTGACTGGTTGGCAGGAATCAGGGACGACACCAATTCGTCGCGGTCAACAATGGCGCCGGCGATCAACTGTAAAGGTTTTATCGAGGCGAGTATCTGCACATCGCCATGTGATTGACCTGCGATGCCAATTGAAATGAGCAGAAGAATCAGGCAGCGGGGCATGGCTGGCTGTCGCTATCAGAGTGGTTGAATGAACGGCTATGATATACCATTGGTCGCCTTATCCCTAAGCCGGGAATCACTACACAGACTGTCTCAACTACTTAGATGCAAAAGCCTGTTTCGCAGGATAGTCATGCACCACCGCCGCTGATAAAAGCTGAAAATATCAGCCTGCAGATCAATGGCCGGCAGATTCTGAACAATATCGGGATTGAAGTCAGACGCGGCCAGATAGTCACGCTTATCGGACCGAATGGTGCCGGCAAAACCACCCTGGTAAGGGTGTTGCTTGGCCTGTTGAAACCAGACAGCGGGTCCGTTGTGCGGCAGGCGAACCTGCGCGTAGGCTATATGCCCCAGCGACTTCACATTGACTCCACTTTACCTATTACGGTGCGCAGGTTTCTTGAATTGGCACCAGCCGGCGATAGCCGCCCCTTCGAAGCGTTATTGAAAACACTCAGAATAGCTCACCTCGCGAACACCCAGTTGCGCTCGGTTTCAGGTGGCGAGTTGCAAAGAGTCCTCCTGGCCCGCGCGTTGATGAGAAATCCGGATCTGCTGATTCTCGATGAACCGGCGCAGGGAGTTGATATTGCCGGGCAGGCTGAGCTGTATCAGCTGATCTCCCACATCAATGACAGCTTTTCCTGCGGCATCCTGATGATTTCCCATGATCTGCATCTCGTGATGTCAACCACGAATGAAGTTGTCTGCCTGAATCACCACATTTGCTGCCATGGCAAACCAGAGCAGGTCAGCAATGACCCGGCTTACCTTGAATTGTTCGGTAAAAAGACCGTTGAAAGCCTGGCAATCTACACCCATAGGCACAATCACTCCCATGGCATTGATGGCCAGATAGTTGAGCCGGAGCACCGTCACGATGATGCCTGATTTCATAATCTATGCCTTGCTGGCAGGATTGAGTCTGGCCGTTGTTGCCGGCCCTTTGGGATCATTCGTGGTATGGCGCCGCATGTCTTATTTTGGCGAGACACTGGCCCATTC
>JBBDXV010000255.1:0-3739 GCA_040902165.1 Pseudohongiellaceae bacterium | reverse complement strand
GGCTTTGTACAACGCATTTTCTGCAAGTTTCAACATTTCCTGCCAGTTGCCGCCCTTGCGCGCCGCCAGGCCGATACTGACCGTGAGCCCTCCGTTCAGTCCATCCGGATTTTTAAATCCGGAAGTTTCGATAGCCTGACGCAGCCGGTCTGCGGCGATCAAGGCTCCTTCTGCCGCTGTGCCCGGCATCAGATAGACAAATTCCTCGCCCCCATAGCGGAAGGCCTTGTCAGAGGCGCGGATCCGGTTGCGAATAATAGAAGCAACATGGGCGAGAGCCTGGTCACCCGCTTCCCGTCCAAGAGAGGTGTTAAGCCGGGTCAGGAAATCCAGATCGATCATCGCCAGCGCGTAGGATTCATCGCGGCGTTTGGCGATGGCCTCAGTCTGTTTCAAATCGATTTCCATTGCACGCCGATTAGGCAGTCCGGTCAATGAATCTTCCAGAGAAAGCCAGTGTTGTGCTGGGTCATTCTCGGCGCCGGGTTTCTGCAGTTTCAAAAATGCATCCAGCATATCACCCAGACTGACTACACCCACCAGTAACTGGTAAACATCCACCACCACGAGGTAATACTGTTTGTGTGAGCGTGCCAATTGCATCGCTTCCGCAAGGTCAAGCTCAGAACTTATGGTTAGCGGATTGGGGGTCATTGCCTGAGTGGCGGTAACGGCTGTGAAATCAGCACTTGCGTTGTTGGCGGCCAGCAAACGCAGGATGTTTCCCGCGGTAATAATGCCGGTCGGTTTGCCGTCGTTGCATACCAGGGCGCAGGAATGGCCCTGGGCTGCCATTGTATCAATCACATTGGAGAGTGGATCGTCGGCACGGAACCAGATGCCGGCAGCGGACATGACTTCATGCACTTTCAACGCCAGGTTCCTCGGTTATCAGGGGCCGTTAAGCGTTGTCATTATAGTCAAAGCAATGATCGTGCTCCATACCTGATCAGGACAGGCTGCCGGTTTCGCTGGCAGGGAAGTTCAGTAATCACATTCGGACACATCCAGTTCCAGCAGGATTTCCTGACCATTTTCCTGTACCCGCTCAAAACATCGACCCTGTAGATCCTTGAGCAGTCGGCGAGACGGCGCCTGGCTGACGACACCGCTTTCCTGGCGTATAACAGTTACATTGCGGCTCGGCGGATTGATCCGGACGCTGCTGTAAACCGTTTCATGACGCGGCGCGCTGTACCGGCCCAGGGTACTGCCCAATAACAGACCGCCGACAAAACTGCCCGAATTGAAATGATCTTGACGACGGTAATTGCGGCCATAGGAGATACTGAAATAATTCCGGTTTCCGGCGTAAGACCGATAGTGGTTGCGATCCGGGCGATAGTAATTGCGATCATAGCGATAGTGATCGTTGAAACCCCGGTCACGACGATAATGACGGCTGTCGGCAAAAACGCTGCTGGAGAAACTTGCGAGCAGCAGGACGGTGACAAGGAATACGCTGGGTTTCATGGTGATGACCTCCTGCACTAAGCGGAATGAATGATCAGATATTGTCCTGTAAACTGCCTCTCAGTGTAAGGCCGTGGACTTAATCAGAGCTGAATAGAGTCGCAGTGTGCATTACCTGAGATCAGTGCCCGGCAGGCCGGCCAGCGCAAGGGTTGCGGGACCGGCAGTGGCTTCGGCCGAGAGCATCAGATAATGCGGTAAAAGTCGATCAAAACCGCGCCAGTGGAATTCGAGAGTTTTTCTCACTTATAAATCAAATAAATAGATGTTATTGAAGGATAAATTGGCACAATTGTCCGGACAATACGATCTGTCATAGCCGCCATCAATTGAAATTCTTAGACCAAAGGAGTGCCGCATGATGAAACCGCAAACAAGAAATGTGGAAGAGATGCTCAAGGCAAGGCCCGCATCCGATGGCGACGGGGTACGCCTGCTACGCGTATTCGGCGGCGGCAACCTGGCCCGGTTCGACCCCTGGTTGATGCTCGATGAGTTCGGTTCCAATGATGCGCGGGACTACATTGGTGGTTTTCCACCTCACCCCCATCGCGGATTTGAAACCGTTACCTATATGCTCGAAGGTCGTATGGAGCACCGCGACCATATGAATAATATTGGCCTGTTGCAACCTGGTGATGTGCAGTGGATGAAAGCCGGGTCAGGCGTAATCCATTCCGAGATGCCGAAACAGAATGAGGGGCGGATGCGCGGTTTTCAGCTGTGGCTTAATTTGCCGGCTGCCGAAAAGATGACGCCAGCTGCTTACGAGGATATCAGCGCAGCCTCGATTCCGGGTTATGACGTGCAGGGCGTCAGCATCAAGGCCATCGCCGGTACACTCAAAGTCAACGGCCAGAGCCTTGAGGGCAGGGTAAGAAACAGGACAACTGTGCCGGGATATCTTGACCTGGCATTTGGCGACGCGCACACCGGGCTTGAGATTGATGTCCCCGACGGCCACAGCGCATTGATCTATGTTTATGACGGAGAACTCAGGGTCGGAGAAGCGGGGACCCGGGTCACGGCCCAACATCTCGTGCGCATGTCCCGCGACGGCATTTTGAAAATAAGCGGGGCCGGCGGGGCGAAGGCGCTGGTGATAACCGGGAAACCGATCGGGGAACCTATCGTTCAGCATGGACCTTTTGTCATGAACAGTGAGGCTGAGATAAGACAGGCCGTTACCGACTACCAGAACGGTATGCTCACCGATGCCTGAGCCCTGTGATCTGGCAAAGCCGGATTGATTATCGACAATGCTTTAAACATAATGGGTCCCCGCGCGGCCTTCGGGCCACGCACTTCACCAAGCGAATAGCGCCCGTACAATCTATGTTGCCACGGGCGCCTTTACCGGGATCCGCAATCATGCTCTATAACAACATTCTCGAGACCATCGGCAATACACCGGTAGTAAGAATCAATCGAATTGGTCCAAAAGGACAAAATCTCTACGTCAAAGTCGAAGCCTTCAATCCGCTGGCCTCGGTAAAGGACCGGCTGGCAATAGCGATCATTGACGATGCGGAAAAGCGCGGAACCCTCAAGCCGGGGCAGACAGTCGTCGAGGCCACTTCCGGAAATACCGGTATTGCGTTGGCCATGGTATGTGCCGCCAGGGGTTATCCGTTTGTCGCGACGATGGTGGAGACTTTTTCCATCGAGCGACGCAAGATCATGAAATGTCTGGGCGCGAAGGTCATTCTTACCCCGGCTGCCGAACGCGGAACCGGCATGGTCAAACGGGCGGAGGATCTGGCCAAAAAACACGGCTGGTTTTTGGCCCGCCAGTTTGAAAATCCTGCCAATCCTGCCTATCACCGCAACACTACCGGTCCGGAGATCCTGCGGGATTTTGCCGGCAAAAACCTGGATTATTTTGTTACCGGCTGGGGTACCGGCGGCACCATGACCGGCGCCGGACAGATGCTGAAACTGGCACGACCCGGGATAAAGGTAATCGCTGTCGAACCCGAAAACGCAGCACTGCTGTCTGGCAAGGAATGGGCGCCACATAAAATCCAGGGCTGGGTACCGGATTTTATTCCGGCGGTACTGGACCGTACGGTTGTGGATCAACTGGTGCTGGTTTCTGATACCGAATCCATTGCCACGGCCCGCAAGCTGGCGGCAATGGAAGGAATCTTCTGTGGAATTTCCTCGGGTGCCACGATGGCAGGAGCACTGAAGGTGGCTGCAACGGCACCGGCCGGCAGTACCTTTGTGGTGATGTTGCCGGATACTGGTGAACGTTATCTCAGCT
>JBBDXV010000254.1:0-3753 GCA_040902165.1 Pseudohongiellaceae bacterium | reverse complement strand
ACGAGCTCCACCCAATGACGCCAGCCGCGCAGCGGCATGCCATTCACAGACAGAATCTCATCGCCCGGCAGCAAGCCACCGGATTCGGCTCGTCCATTTGCGACAATCTGGGCAACCACCGGAGGGACATCCCACTGTACGATACCGAGCGCCTCCAGGGGATCCGGCGCCGACTCGACCGCGAGCCAGTCCTGTATGGAAATAATGACCGGCATGGTGCCAGTCGTATTTCCGGGCTTTATCGTCAAATTGATTTCACCGGTCTCACCCAGGCGCGACAGCAATTGCATGGTCACGTGCTGCCAGATAATGGTTTCCGTTCCATCTACTGCGACAATTTCATCTCCGGACTTGAGACCTGCCGTGGCTGCCGGTGATGGCTCGACCACACTGTGCACCACCGGTGCGATACCGCTAACGCCATAACTGATATTGATAATCCAGAAAACCACGATGGCCAATATGAAATTGGCGACCGGACCGGCAGCAACAATCGCCATGCGTTGCCATAAGGGTTTGAAGGCAAATGACTCATGTTGTTGATTTACAGGAGTGGAATGCATATCCACTATGGAGATGTCTTCCTGGCCCAGCATCTTGACGTAGCCGCCCAACGGGATCGGCGCTATTGCCCATTCCGTACCGTTGCGGTCCAGCCATGATTTAAATGGTTTGCCAAAGCCGATGGAAAAACGCAGCACCTTCACTCCACACCTGCGCGCCACCCAATAATGCCCGTATTCATGAATAGTCACCAGAATACCCAGGGTAACGATAAGCGCGATGATATTGGTTAACACTGTGGATAGCATACTTGGCTGGTCACTTGATGGTCAGATGCGAATTCGATTTATAACTATTTTGCCTTTGCAATCAGCTCATTACCAAGAATTCTTGCATGCTGGTCGGCAGCCTGAATAATAGCGAGACTGGCCGCAGCTTCACAAGGTATTTTCGCCAGAACTGACTCTATTATCCGTGGTATATCGGAAAATCCAATGCGTTCGTCTAAAAATGCCTGTACTGCACACTCATTGGCCGCGTTCAGTATTGCCGGCGCAGTACCACCGACCTTGAATGCCTCCATGCCAAGTCGCAGGCAGGGAAATCGATCGAGGTCCGGCGGGAAAAACTCCAGTGAACCGATCTTTGCCAGATCCAGCGATGCAGCACCGGAAGTCATTCGCTGCGGCCAGGCAAGACCATAGGCAATCGGGACTCGCATATCCGGTGCAGCGAGCTGGGCCAGCATGGAACCGTCTACATACTCCACCAGTGAGTGCACCACGCTTTGCGGATGGATCAACACTTCAACACGTTGTGGTTCAAGACCGAACAGAAAACAGGCTTCGATAAATTCCAGACCCTTGTTCATCAGCGTCGCAGAATCCACAGAAATCTTGCGGCCCATTTCCCAGCGCGGGTGTTTACAAGCCTGTTGTGGCGTGACCTGCCTGAGCGCCGAAGACGACATGTGCAGAAATGGTCCGCCGGAAGCAGTGAGAATCACCCGTCGTACTTCGCCGAGAGCATCGATACCCTTACCGTTTGCCGTCGCCTGTTGATGTGGAAGGCACTGGAATATGGCGTTGTGTTCGCTGTCAATCGGCAGCAGGATTGCTCCTGATTCCGCTACCGCCCGCATAAACAAGTCACCCGCCATTACCAGCGATTCCTTGTTAGCCAGCAGCACCTTCTTGCCGTGCCTTACGGCAGCAAGTGCAGCATCCAGACCGGCGGCCCCGACAACGGCAGCCATAACCATATTGACCCGGGTATCCGCAACAATCTGTAAAAGTCCCGCCGGACCGTTCAGCACTTCGGTATCGGTATCGGCCAGCAGCGTCGCCAGCTGTTCCGCAGAGTCTTCATCCACCATCACAGCGTAATGCGGTTTGAATTGCCGACATTGACGGGCAAGTTTTTCTACATTGGTATTGGCAGAAAGGGCATGGACCTGAAGATGGGGGTGCCCGCTGATGACATCCAGCGTATTTTCCCCGACCGATCCGGTGGATCCCAGGATGGTTACAAATTCAGTTGCGCGATCGGTCACGACAGTACCTGCCCCTGAAACAACAGTGCCAGCAACAGTACATACAGCGGTATCGCAGCCGTCAGGCTGTCGATCCGATCCATGATTCCACCGTGCCCCGGAAGAATACTGCCGCTGTCTTTCAAGCCCCGGTTCCGTTTCAGCATGCTTTCGAACAGATCACCGGCAATACTGATCATAACAACCGGAATACTGCCCAGTACAAGCAGGGCCGAGGTTGGCAGGGACAAAGGAAGCAGGTACCAGTTGGTAATCAATACGCATGCGACCGCGTACAGTGTCGTTGAGCCCAGGGACCCCCATACCCCGGCCCAGGACTTTTTCGGGCTCAATTCGGGTGCAAGCTTGCGCTTCCCCCATTTGCGTCCGACAAAAAAAGCACCGATGTCCGCCACGCTTACCAGACTGATGATGGCCAGTACCAACAAACCTGTCGGGTTGAGATATTTCAATTGCACCAGACCAACCCAGGTCGGCAACAGTACGAGAATCCCCATCAGGGCGATACGGGATGAATCATTCCACTGGCCGGCATTGGCCGGATATCCGCGCAACAGAATCAGCACCAACATCCAGAATAAAACGCCAAGCAGCAATACCGAATTCACCCGAAAGCTGTCCAGGCTGACGCTTTTGGGGTCGATTCCCAACAGCAGGAACAATCCCAGTGCCAGAATCAGCAGACTGAGCAGATAAAATACTCTGGCTATTGGCGTGTCAAGGCCAATAAACCGGGTCCACTCATAGCCGGCACCAAGCAACACCAGCAAGGTCAGACAGGCAAATTGAAACGGAGACGAATAAATCGAGAGCAGCAGCAACAGAATCAATAATACGACAGCTGTCAGGATCCGTTGTATAAGCACGTTACCTGCCCACCAGATCCTGCTCATGACCACCAAAACGGCGTTGTCGGCCGGCAAAATCATCAAGCGATATCTGTAGTTGCTCTTCATTGAAATCAGGCCAGAAACACTCGGTGAAGTAAAATTCCGTATACGCCATCTGCCATAGAAGGAAATTGCTGATTCGTTTTTCACCGCCGGTACGTATACAAAGATCAGGCATCGGCGAATCACCAAGACAAATATATTGCTGAACCAGATCAACATCAATCTGCGCCAATGACATGCGGCCAGCTTCTACCTCAGTGGCGATTTCGCGCACCGCATTGGTGATATCCCAGCGTCCGCCGTAATCGGCGGCCACAGTCAGGGTCATACCGGTGTTCGCTGCCGTCAGCTGTTCCACTTCCTGCATACTGTCGAGCAGCTTGCGGGAAAAACCGCTGCGACTGCCGATAAATTGCAGGCGCACGTTGTTCTTGTGCAATAGTCGAATTTCATTACGTTTGAGAACGGTAAGAAACAGCGCCATTAAACCCTGCACCTCCTTGCTGGGGCGCAGCCAGTTTTCGCTGCTGAAGGCAAACAGGGTCAGATAACCGATCTGACGACTGACACAGGCGTTTACTATTTCGCGAGCTGCCTCTGCGCCAGCCTGATGCCCGGCCAATCCTGACAGTCCCCGGGACTTTGCCCAGCGATTATTGCCATCCATGATGATCGCGATATGCCGGGGTACATTCGATTGCGGGCCAGCGTTCATTATACGGACAATAAGTCTGTTTCCTTTGCCTGCAGGTGGGCTTCTACCGAGCTGATGTACTTGTCGGTAAGTTTCTGAATCTGATCTTC
>JBBDXV010000253.1:0-25440 GCA_040902165.1 Pseudohongiellaceae bacterium | reverse complement strand
TGTGTTAAACAAGTTAATCGGCATGCCTTGCAGTTCTCTGAATTGCCCGACCCGATAAATCGCCGTTTCTGCCGCACGATCGAACGCGGCGTCGCCGCTGGATCTGACGATTTCCACATCCAGCACATCACCGGTCGGCACCATGCGCAGCCGGATTACCACTTCCATGCCATTGCGGGCACTCGGCGGTCGGGACCAGTTTTGTTGTACCAGGTCATGGATCACTGAAGTATAGGCCATTACCAGTTCATTCTCGGTTTGTGCTACGTCAGCTGACGCCGCCTGTGCTTCGGCGTCGCGTTGACGTTGTCGTTCCTGCTCTGCAGCCAGTTCTCGCTGACGTTGCTGCTCCAGTTCCTGCTCACGCTGTCGTTCCTGTTGCGCCGCCAGCTCTTGTTGCCGCTGTCGTTCCACTTCCTGTTGCTGCCGCTCTCGTTGCGCTGTCGCCTCGCGTTCACGCTGTTGCTGAGCTTCGCGTTCCTGTGCCGCTGCGAGCTCTTGTTGTCGCTGTTGTTCGCTGGCGCGCTCTTGTTCCGCCTCGCGCGCGCGTCGCTGATCTTCCACTCGTATCAAACGTTGCTGTTCCAGCAACTGCTCGTTTCGCAATTGCGGATTTTCCTGGACCAGCAAGGCCTTCACCATCGGCGTGATGACGATATCCCGCACCTGCTCCTGACGTTCCATCTGAAAGTACAACAGGGCCGCAAGCACCAGACTGTGGAGACTGAGCGCCACAAATACGGACAACGGATAGCCGTTGTAAACAATAACGCCCTTCAACCCGGCCATGAGTACCTCAAGGTTGCCTTACAGCTCCTGCAACGGCTGGGTAATAAAATTGGGGTTGGTCACACCCGCATTTTGTAAAGTGGTGATCAGGGCGATCATCCCTCCCCAAAAAGCATTGGTATCCCCTTCCACCAGCACTTGAATGGTCGGATTCGCACTTATTATCTGTGCAACCTGCTGTCCGATTTGCTCCAGGCTCGCCGGCTCACGATTGTCACCCGTTGCGCCGAGGCTGATGTAATACTCCTGATCTGACGTAATCGATACCACCAGCGTTTCAAAATTTTCATCTATTTGCAAAGGTTCATTATTCGCCTGGGGTAATTCCACTTCGATACCCTGATTCAACAAAGGGGCGGTCACCATGAAAACGACCAATAGCACAAGCATAACGTCGATGTAGGGAACGACATTGATTTCACTCATGGGTTTACGTTTCTTGCGAACCAAGTTCATTTACATTTCTATCCTGTTTGCCTGAATGTGCGATGTCGAACCGTAGGGTCAACCCGGCTGGCTATAAATCTGCCGATGCAGGATGGACGAGAATTCATCCGTAAAGGTAATGTAAGCGCCGGTAATCGCTTCAACCTTGGAGGCGTAGCGGTTGTACGCCACCACTGCCGGTATCGCAGCAAACAGTCCCATGGCAGTTGCGATCAGCGCCTCTGCGATTGGACCCGCGACCACCTGCAGAGTTGCCTGCGACTGATTGGCCAGGTTGATAAACGCATTCATTATGCCAATGACCGTACCAAATAAACCTATATAAGGACTCACCGACCCTACTGTGGCGAGAAACGCCAAGTGCTTTTCCAGTTTTTCCTCTTCTCTGGAATAGGCCACCCTCATGGCACGCTGCGCTCCGTCCATGATGGCTTCGCGATCAAAAGCGGATTGCTGACGAAGGCGCATGAATTCCTTGAATCCGGCCCGAAAAATGTTTTCTATCCCGACTACCTGGCGGTTTTCCTTTTGCATCTGGGAGCCTTCTTTGTACAACTGGCTCAAATCCATTCCCGACCAGAAACGTCGCTCAAAACTGAATACACCCTTGCTGGCCGCAGACAGTACCAGGGAACGCTGCACAATCATTACCCAGGAGGTAACCGATAGCATCAACAAGGTCAGCAAAACCAGTTGCACTGTACCGCTGGCATCCAGAACTAACTGAATTGGTCCTGTTTCACCCACTGATCACACTCCGGTTCGTTGAACTTGTCCTTCGACTTTTGACTGTGGCCGCAAAGCCCCATTTTTGTAGAGTATTTCGGCCGAAATCACAAATAGTTTGGTGCTTTCGCATTAACCACTCCAAAGTTAACCGGGAAAAGTTCAATTGAGGAAATTAGCTGATTAAACGTGGCGTAATTATGGCGACCACGACCGGCAACAAACGACGTGACAGAAAACCAACATCAAGAATCAAACAAATCCTTCGGTCGTCCAGGGACAGGTAACCCGAAGTGACTGTAGGCGAACGGCGTTACCACCCGACCTCGCGGGGTGCGCATGATAAAACCCTGCTGGATCAGAAATGGTTCTAGCACGTCCTCGATGGTTTCGCGCTCCTCACTGATGGCCGCAGCAAGACTGTCGACTCCAACCGGGCCACCTTCAAATTTTTCGATCATGGTCAGTAGCAGCCGACGGTCCATATGATCAAATCCGGTGGCATCAATCTTGAGCATGTCGAGCGCACTGGCAGCAAACGTCGCATCAATGTTGCCGTTGCCTTTTACCTCTGTATAGTCCCGCACCCGTCGCAACAGACGGTTCGCAATCCGCGGCGTCCCGCGTGACCGACGTGCGATTTCCAGAGCGCCATTTGCATCGATCGGAGTTCCCAGAATGCTGGCCGTACGAACCACAATTCGACTGAGTTCCTCGATCGAATAAAATTCCAGGCGCTGGGTGATGCCAAACCGGTCACGCAAAGGCGACGTCAACAACCCGGCGCGCGTCGTGGCACCAACCAGAGTAAAAGACGGCAGATCCAGCTTTATCGAGCGTGCCGCTGGACCTTCACCAATCATGATGTCGAGCTGGTAATCTTCCATTGCCGGATAGAGGATTTCTTCTATTGCTGGATTCAGCCGGTGAATTTCATCGATAAACAGAACATCTCCTTCTTCCAGATTGGTGAGCATCGCCGCCAGATCTCCGGCCTTTTCCAGCACCGGTCCTGAGGTGGACTTGATCGATACACCCAGCTCATTCGCAATGATATTGGCCAGCGTGGTCTTGCCCAGGCCTGGAGGTCCGAATACCAGCGTGTGATCCAGCGGTTCCCGACGGTTGCGTGCCGCGCTGATGAAGATTTCCATTTGCTCTTTAACTTCCGACTGACCAATGTAATCCTTCAGGTACACCGGTCGGATAGCGCGATCCTGTCTGTCGTCAGTCGGTTGTTCCAGCGCTGAAATGACCCGCTCTTCAGATTGCATAGTCAAACCATACGCTTGAGCGCAAGACGAATAATCGATTCACTGTCTTTGGCATCCGGAAATTCCCTTAATACGCGATTGACCGCGCGACTGGCTTCCTGTGGTTTGTAGCCCAGGGTCTGCAAGGCAGCTTCGGCTTCTCGCGACCTGGACTCTGCGCCGGTTCCCGTGTTCAATCCGCTATAGACCGTGGCTGATCCACTCCAGTCCTTGAGTCGATCGCGCATTTCGATGATCAGGCGTTCGGCAGTTTTCCTGCCGACTCCGGGCATCTTGACCAGGGTCGCTACGTCATTGTTATTGACCGTGACGACAAAATCATCGACCGCCATACCGGAAAGTATTGCCAGTGCAATTCTCGGCCCCACTCCATTAACCTTTATCAGCGCCCGGAACAGGTCCTTTTCCTTGATATCGGCAAACCCGTAAAGTAATTGTGCGTCCTCGCGGACGACGAAATGGGTGTGTAGTTGAAGTGACTGTCCAGGCTCCGGCAATCTGTAAAGCGTGCTCATGGGAACCTGGATCTCATAAGCGATGCCATTCACCTCAACGAGAACTTCGGTGAGATGCTTCTCCAGCAGGGTACCACGTATTCTGCCAATCACCATTTCACCATTCTGGTACTTGCCCTATTCTTTCAGGAGCGCAAACGCCGGCGACGAAATCCGCTAGCACCGGCCATTTTAATCAATGTTGCACTGGTATTGGCGTGACAAACCGCAACAGCCAACCCGTCGGCAGCATCTTCCTGCAAGCGCTCGGGTATTCCCAGCAGCGCCTTGACCATATGTTGCACTTGTTGTTTGTCCGCAGCACCGCGACCGACCAGTGCCTGCTTGACCTGGCGTGCCGAGTACTCTTCCAGTTCCAGCCCATGAAACAGACAGGCCACTATGGCACTCCCGCGAGCCTGACCCAGTTTGATTGCCGCCCCTGCATTGCGGCCGACGAAGACTTGTTCTATCGCCGCCTGTTGTGGACTGAATTCTTCGATAACACTGCACAGACCGGCAAAGATTTGCTGAAGTCGCTGTGGAAATGATTCGCTCTCGGTGCGAATACAGCCGCAATGAATATACTCAAGTTTATTGCCATGGGCATTGATCAACCCATAGCCGGTTATGCGCGAACCCGGATCAATGCCGAGAATTATCGCCATCTGCCCTGCCCCCTGCGATAAAAACTGTTTCAGCTTTTTTCGTCTGGCCGCTCCCTAATCCGAATGTTCAATTCTTTCAATTGCAGGGCCGAAACCGGTCCAGGCGCATCCGTCAACAGACATGCCGCCGACTGGGTTTTTGGAAACGCAATCACTTCACGAATGGAGGTGGACCCGGTCATCAGCATGATCAATCTGTCCAACCCGAACGCCAGTCCTCCATGCGGCGGACAGCCATAGCTCAATGCATCCAGCAGAAATCCGAATTTCTCCCTGGCTTCGGCCTCGCCTATGCCCAGCACCTGAAACACTCGCTGCTGCATCTCCGGGCGATTGATACGCACAGATCCACCGCCAAGCTCGGTCCCATTGAGCACCATATCATAAGCACGCGACAAAGCCGCCAGCGGTGCAATCTCCAACTCCTTCTCGTCACAGGCTGGTGCCGTAAAAGGATGATGCAACGGGCTCAGACTGCCATCGCTGGCTTTTTCGAACATCGGAAAATCCACCACCCATAGCGGTGCCCACCCGGGTCGCACGATGCCGAGATCATGGGCTACGCGCAGACGCAGTGCACCCAACGCTTCATTTACTACTTTGCTCTTGTCAGCCCCGAAGAACAGAATATCGCCATTCTCGGCTTTCGTCCTTTCCAACAGTTGCTGCCGCACCGGCGCAGAAAGGAATTTAACGATCGGTGACTGCAGCCCTTCGGCTCCTGCCTGGACATCATTCACTTTGATCCAGGCTAGTCCCTTCGCGCCGTAGATCGCTACAAAGCTGGTGTAGTCGTCAATTTCCTTGCGGCTAAGTTTTGCCCCGCCTTTTACGTTCAGTACTGCCACCCGGCTTTCTGAATCACGCGCCGGTCCACTGAAAACCTTGAAATCCACGTCTTGCATCAGGTCGGCAATATCCGTTAATTCAAGGTCGATTCTCAGGTCCGGTTTGTCACTGCCATAACGCCGCATGGCTTCTGCATGAGTAAGCCGGGGAAACTCACCCAGATCGACATCCAGATGGGTTTTAAATACATGGCGAATCATGGCTTCGTTTATTGCCATGATCTGCTCTTCATTCATGAAGGAGGTTTCAATATCAATCTGGGTAAACTCAGGCTGGCGATCGGCGCGCAGATCTTCATCCCTGAAACACTTGGCAATCTGGTAATAACGGTCCATGCCTGCGGCCATCAGTATCTGTTTGAATAACTGAGGCGACTGCGGCAGCGCAAAAAAACGGCCAGGGTGGGTACGGCTTGGCACCAGGTAGTCACGCGCGCCTTCTGGTGTCGCACGCGTAAGCAACGGAGTTTCAATATCCAGAAAACCGTTCTGATCCAGGAAATTACGCACCGTATTGCATACCTTGGAACGAAAACGCAGACGCGCAGCCATTTCCGGTCGGCGTAAATCGATATAGCGGTATCGAAGCCTGATGTCTTCACCAACATCGACATGTTCGTCCATCTGGATTGGTGGCGTCAGCGAGGCATTCAGGATTTCCAGTCGCAATCCCAGAACCTCGATGTCACCAGTCGACATATCCAGGTTGACGGTGCCAGCCGGACGCAACCTGACCCGACCCGTCACCTGCACCACGTACTCACTACGCACAGTCTCCGCGCGTTTGAAACTTTCCTGACTGTCTGGATCAAAAACCACCTGGGAAATGCCGTCCCGGTCACGCAGGTCCAGAAAGATGACGCCGCCATGATCCCGGCGACGATGCACCCAACCGCAAAGGACCACATCCTTTCCGGCGTGAGTCTTATTCAACTCTCCACAATAATGACTGCGCATAGTTCGTTACCTGTATTGGATTTTGCCCGGCGGAAGGTGGTTCCGCCGTGTTCGGCACATTAACCTGGATTGACTGTTCCGGCCCCGGAACCTGGGGCGGATGACAGAGTCTTTGCGTCAACTTTGACTTTATCAGATTCCTTTTTGACGTCCGCTGCGCCGGAATTTTTGTCTACAGCGCTTGCAGACGCGGATGTTTCATCCGCTTTAACCGGGCTGGATTCAGCAGATGAATCAGAGCTGTCAGCCAGATGCTTTTTGCCGGACTGCTTGAAATCAGTTTCATACCAGCCACTTCCCTTCAGGCGAAAACTGGGTGCAGACACCAGTTTTCGCAGAGTTGAATGCTGACATACAGGGCAAATCATCAGCGGGTCAGCGTTAAGTTTTTGTAGTGCCTCGAGGCGGTGACCACAATCGGTGCACTGGTATTCGTATATCGGCATTCACTCGCACTCCGGCAGAGAGAAATTGATTTTATAAATGGAAGCAGAAGGGAGCGAATGACCTGTCCCGCCGCAGAAAGTGCGCGATTATACCCTAAAGACCTGACTCAAACAGCGTTCTTTTGGGGCGTTTCCCGCTAGCTCGCCCACACCTGGAATTTGAATTCATCATTAGAGAGATGACAGAGTCAGGAGCATTTCGGTACAAACACCTGACTGTCGTAGTGTTCAGACCGGGCAGCTTTTCGGTCGCCATTTTCACTTGTCGAAACCTGCCTAACAAATCCCTGCTCCTAACAGAATTTAATTCTGGATAAACTGCAGAATAATACTTGCGACGCAAAGGTGAATGATTTATAAATACACGCCTTGTAGTGTGTAACGGACGTAAATCACTACACTAAAAATTAGGAACCCGGTGTTTTCTCCAAAGAGGGAACACAACAAAACCAACTTAACTCAAACTCAAAAGAAGAGAACAGGTATGGCTGTTAAAAAATCTCGCAAGAAAGCATCCGCAAAAAAAGCACCGGCAACCAAGAAAAAAGCTGCCGGTCCCGTCACCAAGAAATATACCAAGACTGAAATCCTGAATGAGATTGCTGCGAACACAGCATTGACCAAGAAGCAGATCTCAGCAGTGATTGACGAACTGTCCAGCGTGATCCAGCGCCACATCAACAAGAAAGGTGTTGGCGAATTCACGTTGCCCGGATTACTGAAAATCAAATCAGTAGTTCGTCCGGCACGTCCCGCACGCAAGGGTGTCCCTAACCCGTTCAAACCCGGTGAATTGATGGATATTCCGAAGAAACCGGCGACTACACGGGTTAAAGTGCTTCCCTTGAAGAAGCTGAAAGAGTTTGCTCTGTAAACAATCTATCGTGGGAAGAAATTCCCGGATTTTTACGGCATAACAGCCATAAGCTAAACCAGAAAGGCAGCCCCCGGGCTGCCTTTCTGTTATCCGGAATGTGAATTCATGAGAGCCAGCCAGTACCTGATTGCCACAGTGAAAGAAACCCCTGCCGACGCAGAGGTAATCAGCCACCAACTGATGCTGCGTGCCGGCCTCATACGCAAACTGGCAAGCGGCTTGTACACCTGGTTACCGGTCGGACTCAGGGTGTTACACAAGGTTACCAATATCATTCGTGAGGAAATGGACAAATCCGGCGCCATGGAAGTTTCCATGCCGGTGGTACAGTCAGCTGACTTGTGGCAGGAGTCTGGTCGCTGGGAGGTGATGGGCCCCGAGTTACTGCGTTTTGTAGATCGCCATGAGCGTGACTTCTGCCTTGGTCCAACCCATGAGGAAGTTATTACCGACCTGGTACGTAATGAGTACAACAGCTACCGTCAGCTCCCAGCTCTGTTTTATCAGATCCAGACCAAGTTCCGTGACGAGCGACGCCCCCGTTTTGGGGTCATGCGGGCGCGGGAATTTTTGATGAAGGATGCTTATTCATTTCATCTTGATGACGCCTCGCTGAACCAGACCTATCAGTTGATGCACCAGACCTATTGCGCAATCTTTGACCGACTCGGTCTCCGCTATCGCCCGGTTCTGGCAGATTCAGGCAATATCGGCGGCAGTCTTTCACATGAATTTCATGTATTGGCAGATTCCGGTGAAGATGAAATTGTCTTCAGCGACAGCAGCAGCTATGCCGCCAATATAGAACTGGCTGAAGGTTCTCCGAGCCGACCGAATCACACCGATGCGCCGTTACTGGCCTCAAGTGTCGTGGAAACCGGCGACGCCCATAGCATTGATGCAGTAGCCACCCGACTTGACTGCAGGACTGACAAACTACTGAAAACCCTGGTCGTACACGCGCTGGATGACGATGATGTGGCGCCGACGAAAAGGCTGCTAGCGCTGGTTTTGCGGGGTGATCAGGAGCTTAATGAAACCAAGGCGGCAAAAATACCGGAAGTGGCAGTACCCCTCAGCTTTGCCACTGACGAAGAGATACGCGCGACATTTAATTGCGATCCGGGAACACTGGGACCCCTAGCCGGCATCAATAATTGCCTGGTTATTGCCGATAGCAGCGCAGCAAACTTACGGAACTTTGTCTGCGGCGCCAACCAGCCGGACCGCCACTTGTTGAATGCCAATTGGGAACGGGAATGCGCGTTTGACAGGATTGCAGATATCAGACGAGTACAGGAAGGTGATGTCAGTCCTGATGGCATGGGTCGGCTATCCATAAAACGTGGTATAGAGGTAGGTCATATTTTCCAACTGGGCAGAAAATATTCCACGGCAATGCAAGCTTCGGTACTGGATGAAAACGGTCGCGCCGTGGTCGTGACCATGGGTTGTTATGGAATTGGAGTTACCCGGGTCGTGGCTGCCTGTATTGAGCAGAATCACGATGACCGAGGTATCATCTGGTCTGACAACATAGCCCCATTTCAATTGGTTATCATTCTGCTTGACGCCCATAAATCAGAGAGTGTCGAAGCCGCAGCAACCGACCTGTATCAACAGTTTCTCGGCCTGGGCATTGAAGTGCTGTTCGACGACCGGGATCGCAAAACCAGTGCCGGCGTCAAATTCGCCGATGCTGAACTGATGGGAATCCCGCATCGGCTGGTTGTGTCACCGCGCACACTTGCCGACCGCATTGTGGAATACAAACATCGATGCAGCGCGGACGCCGAAAAGATTCCCCAGGCTGACATCGTGGAATTTTTGCGCCAAAAAATTCGCGCCAGCTGACCTACAGGTCAGGCGATAATTTCAAATCCAACGGGTACGTCGAACTCCACGGTCTGCAGTTCCACACTGATCACTCTCGCTCTCGCGGGACCATGATGCAACCATAATCGCATCTCGGCCAGGGAAGCTGTTGAGCCGTGAATCAACAACTCCACATTCCCGTCTGGAGTATTTCTGACCCAACCGCGCAAGCCAAGCTGTTGGGCCATATGCTGCGTTTCAACACGAAAAAACACGCCCTGGACGTAACCATTAACGAATCCATGCAAGCTTTTAATGTCCGGGGCAGTCGTCATGTGATCGTATCATTGATGCGTTTGCGTTACTCTGTCGGTACGAAGTTGGAATATATCTTATAATCGCCGGGCATCTCCATCCGCTGAAAACCACAGACCGCATCAATGCCACCATACAAAAGCAAACTGGTTAGCCTGCACGATCAGGTCAATTCCCTGCTCTGGGGCCAATCGTTGACCTCAGCTTCTCTGCTCAAACGGACAATAGTTCGAAGCGGCCAGATACTCTACGCAATAGGGCGCGACCTGGGTGAAGGCCAACTAAGCCTGAGGGCTATGAGCCTTGTCTACTCAACTATTCTTGGTTTTATACCCATGATAGCTCTGATCTTCGCAGTGCTGAAGAGTCTGGGCGTACACAATGCCATGGAGCCTACTCTGCTGACACTTCTTGAAGGACTTGGGGATCGTCGCGTCGACATTACTGCCCAGATTATCACCTTCGTGGACAACATCCGTGTCGAGATCATCGGTATTACCAGTTTGGGTCTGCTGATCTACCTGGTTCTGGATATGATGCGCAAAATCGAGTCGTCATTTAATTATATCTGGAGCGTCAGTCGCGGACGCAGCTGGTCCAACCGGGTCAGTGAGTATCTCTTTGCCGTGATCGTAAGTCCGGTGCTGATTTTTATTTCGATCAGCATTACCTCATCGGTCAATACCATGCTCTTCGCCCGGTTTCTGGATAATCTCAGTTTTGGTAGTGGACTGATTTCTGCGGTGGCATTTGTACTTCCGTTGTTGTTCATGTCCCTGGCATTTGCATTTGCCTACAGCTTCCTTCCTAACACCAGGGTGAATTTCTCCTCTGCCTTCATTGGCGGCGTGGTGACAACCGCTATCTGGAAACTGATGGGCGCATTGTTCCAGGATTTCTTTATCTCTGCGGCGCGTGAATCCATCTACCTGGCGTTTGCAACCGTAATTGCCATCATGATCTTTACCTATATAGGTTGGCTGGTGGCATTGTTGGGAAGTGATATTGCCTATTATCACCAGTATCCGTCCCGCTGCCGCGCAGGACGCAATGCCGTGCCCTTGAGCATTGTCCAGAAGGAAACCCTTGCTTTGTTAGTCGCTGCGATTGTAATTCGCCGGTTTCTTGCCGGAAAACCGTCTTTGAGCGCAGATGAACTGGCAGCCAGACTGGGTATTGGAACCACTTCAATTGATGATACGCTTGCCAGCTTGCAATCCATTGGTCTACTCGCAAGGACAGCAGGTGAACCCGCAAGATATCTCCCGCAAACCGCAGTAAACGATTACCGAATTACAGACCTGTGGACAGCATTGAGACAATCAACACCCGCACCATTTCCTGGCAATCTCGACCTAACGGAGGCACGACTGGTAAATAATTTCATGTCACAACTTGATGCGGTGGCGCAGCGGGAGCTGGGTAATATTACATTCAATAACGGCAACGACTAAATTATGAACTCCCCTTATATCCTGATTCTCTATTATAGTCGCCATGGCGCGACTGCAAAAATGGCCTCGCTGATCGCCCGCGGTGTAGAGCAAATTGCAGGAATTGAAGCACGATTACGCACGGTACCAGCCGTATCGCCAACTACCGAAACCCCGGAGCCACCAGTGCCGAAATCAGGAGCCGTATATTGTGATGAGCAGGATCTTCGCAGTTGCAGCGGATTGATTCTGGGCAGTCCTACCCGTTTTGGCAACATGGCAGCACCATTGAAGTACTTCATCGATACCACTGGCAGTCTCTGGGTATCTGGTGCATTGATCAACAAACCGGCAGCAGCCTTCACTTCTACCTCTACCTTGCACGGCGGTCAGGAGACAACCTTGATAAGCATGTTGTTACCGCTGCTGCATCACGGCATGGTTTTTTGTGGCATTCCTTACAATGAAAAAGCACTGAGCAGTACCAACTCCGGGGGTACACCCTATGGGCCGAGTCACCATGCCGGCAGCGACAGTAAAAAGGAAATTAGCGCGGAAGAGTCGGAGTTATGTATCGCGCTTGGCAAGAGAGTCGCTCAACTAGCAATCAAGCTGGCTGACTGAGCGGCCAGCTGATGCCCGGCCCGACATTACCGGCAATGCTGAGGTTCAGCAGACGACTTATCCAGATGAGCCTCGGCTGTCTGCTCCTGGCGCTGCTCCTGAACAGTCTGGCATTGACTGTGCGGCCAGGTATGACCACATTTATAATATGGCTAGTACAGTCCCTGCCAATTCTCGTTTTCATCCCGGGCCTGGCAAAAAGCCACCTTCGCACTCATGCCTGGTTGAGCTTTGTCACTCTGATCTATTTTATTCATGGCACACTCGTGGCATTCAGTCCGGAACGGTTGCTGATTGGCCTGCTGGAAACGTTATCTACGATTAGCCTTTTTATAGCACTGATAATATATATCCGTGTGTACCGGAATCATTATCAAGTGTCACTATAGAAATACAGGCGGATTTATAGATGTCGATCTGGAAAGACATAAAAACGGTGGCTATGAACTGTTTGCCGGCACTTCACCAACCCATGACAGTTTTTACCAGGGGTATTGTAATCGGCCGCTTTTCTACCAGGGAGTGAGTGTCCAGTTGTCCCAGAACTGCAAGCAGATCGTACAGGCTCCTCCCGGCACGCAAGAGAATAAATCGCGCAACCTGCGGTTCCAGCTCAATCCCCAATCGCCTTGCCCGCAAGGTCAATAGCGCCAGCTTGCCGTCGTCATCCAGATTCTGCACCGAGAACACGGTACTCGATTGAAGCCGCGAATACAGGTCCGGCAAGTTGACATCCAGTTGCAGCACCGGGCGATCGGCAGACATAACAATCACCGTTCCGGTCTCCCTGGTCTGATTTATGAGCCTGAACAGGGCCATCTCCCAGTCCTTGTCGCCGGCAACACCCTGCAAGTCATCAAGGCAAACCAGTTGCAGCGATTCCAGACCCTCGAAAATCTGCGGCGCAAGTTGCGACCGTTCAGCCAGGGGCAGGTAAATCGAATCCAGTCGCAGGCTTGCAGCCTGGTGGCAGGCCGCTTGCAGCAAATGGGTTTTACCTGAAGCCTTGCTACCCCAGAGAAATATCAGATGTGGCTCGGAAGCCGAGACGAAGTTGTGCAGATATTCCAGAAGCTGATGGTTTTCCGCAGCATAATAATTGGCAAATGTAGCGTCATTATCAAGGGTAATGCCAAGTAGCAATTGACGCGGGGTATGCTCAGGCATCAGCTATCGGGTCCAGCGATAACTCAGAACTGAATCATTGTCATCAGGCGGATCACCAAGCGGCAAAAGAGTGCGATCCAGCCCGATCAGCTCATAGAGTTGCTGCCTGCTGCCCTGCAGTGAAACTTCCAACTCCAGATTTTCACCATCGAGTCGTGATGTAGTCACCGTGTTTACCACGCCCAGCCCGCGCAAGAATTCAAGCAGACTGGTATAGGCTTGCAGGCTGGATACACCGGTAACCTGCAATCTTGCCCTTTCCAGGCTACTGTCGGTCCGAACTACTGAGAAGTGCTCTGCGAGTCGGCTGGTCACCAGGTCCAGAGGTTCAGAAATATAGTCCTGCAAATTTGTATTGACGCTGTCGAAGACCAGTTCCTGATCACGAAAGAGAAATTGCCACAATCCCACCAGATCGCCAGTACTGGTCAAATGCAATCGTCCGGCCAGAATACTGTCCGCACTGTAACGAATACTTGCCTGTCGTATGGCAGCCGGGTCCAGCGCCCAAAGTCGGTCTACCGGCAGATTTTGTCGATCCTCAAAATCCAATACGGGAAACAATACCGGGAGACCGCGCAATCGGGCAAATTGCTGAATATAGTCGATTATCTGCGGATTGGTTTCATTGTTGAGCAAGCGGCGCTGCCCCCTGTCATCCTGCAGCACCATCCAGATCAGTACACTGGGACGATTGCTGTCCCATACCGGAATAGCAGCATTTCCCAACAGGCGATCAACCAGTTCACGAGCAAACAGGACATTCATGATCGTCTGCTGCACCGGCGCGTCAATTATCGGCAATGACGTGAACGGATCAGTTACTTGTGATTGATTGCCGGACCCTGGAGACAAGGTCTCGGTGCGGAACTGAATCTCCTGAACGAGGCTTTGGGCGTTGGAAAGCGCCTGGCGTACAGCAGAGTTTTCCAGCCAGCGAACATTTCCGGTGACTTTTACAATCACTGCTGCAAGCGCTTCCTGAAAAGCCGGCAACCGCTCGCTTTCACTCTGACTGACCACCGCCACTTCGTGGCTGTAAATACCGGTCACCGGCAATGCTTGCACAACACTGGTTCCCAGCCAGAAAAATCCACCCAGGACACACGTCGGTAGTTGACGAAACAAACGTTTCATAGGCGCAGAATAATACTTGAATTCATTGCTGGTTGACATGTTGACACCTTCCACCATGCTCCATATATCCAGATCGACAATCAGTCGGGCATCATGTTTTTGGCGAGACTCATATCGCCGGTGCTGCTAGAATTCGCCATTTCCTGACCCGGCTGCAATTCTGGTTTACTAGGCAATACTCGTATGGCTCACGGCAACAGCGATAATCCTTCCCGGTCCCGCAACAGGAAATCACTCAGCTATCAGGATGCCGGTGTCAACATTGATGCTGGTAATGCTCTGGTTGAACGCATCAAGTCAGTGACCGAACGGACGCGCCGCAAGGAAGTGCTGTCCGGTTTGGGCGGTTTCGGCGGACTTTGTGAAATACCGTCTGGATACAGGAATCCGGTGCTCGTCTCAACCACTGATGGAGTGGGAACCAAGCTTAAACTCGCATTGATGATGAACCAGCACGATTCCATAGGGATAGATCTGGTCGCCATGTGCGTCAATGACCTGATTGTCTGCGGCGCCGAACCTTTGATATTTCTGGATTACTTTGCCACCGGCAAGCTGGACGTGGAATTGGGCGCAACAATTGTCGCCGGTATCGGCCGAGGCTGCGAACTGGCAGGGTGTGCGCTTATCGGTGGAGAAACTGCAGAAATGCCAGGCATGTATCACGATCAGGATTATGACCTGGCAGGTTTTGCCGTCGGTGTGGTGGAAAAATCCGAAATTATTGATCCCTCACGCGTACGACAGGGCGATAAATTGATTGCTCTGGCGTCTTCGGGACCTCATTCCAACGGTTATTCACTGATACGCAAGATTATAGAAATCTCCGGCGCGCCCCTGACTCAACCCTTTGCCGGCAGTACCCTGGGTGAGACCTTGCTGGTGCCGACAGAAATCTATGTCAGCGCAATAGCCGAACTTGCAGATTCAGTCACCATTCATGCCATGGCGCATATAACCGGGGGAGGAATAACGGAAAATCTTCCAAGGGTATTGCCGGATAACACCCGCGCAGTCATCAGTCGTAACAGTTGGGAGTTGCCTCCGATATTCCAGTGGTTACAGCGACAAGGGAATGTCGATGATCGGGAAATGTTCCGCACCTTTAATTGCGGCGTTGGAATGATTGTATGTGTTGCTGCAGACCAGGCCGACAAGACCCTGCAAATCCTTAACAAACACAATCGTGGCGCCTTTGAGATCGGCCACGTTGATGCGCTGAAAGACGGTGACGAACAGGTATTAATGCAGTAACAATGCCAGACAGAGCAAATCAACCATGAAGCCACATTGCACAGTTGTAGTACTTATTTCCGGCAATGGCACTAATTTGCAGGCGCTTATCGACGCCAGCCTGTCGTCCAATTTCAAAATTGTAGCTGTCTTCAGCAACAATCCTGACGCCTATGGACTAACGCGGGCGCAACGGGATGATATTCCGGCAATTGTCGTGAATCACCGGAACTTCAAGGATCGCCAGTCCTTTGACCAGGCCTTGCTGCAACAAACTGAAAAGTTTCAACCGGATCTGGTGGTGCTGGCAGGGTTCATGCGTATTCTGGGAGAATCTTTTGTACAGCATTACGTTGGCAGAATCCTGAACATTCACCCCTCCCTGTTACCGAATTATCCCGGCATCAATACCCATCAAAGAGTACTTGATGCCGGCGACCAGATTCATGGTGTGTCGGTACACTTTGTCGATGAAGATCTGGATGGCGGACCCATTGTTGCTCATGCCAAGGTTGATGTACTTGCAGTCGACACCGCCGAGACGCTGGCAGCCCGGGTGCTCACTAAAGAACATCTCATTTATCCTCATGTTGTCAGCTGGTTTGCGGCAGGCCGCCTGAAACTGCAAGCGGGCAAGGCCTGGCTGGACGGTCAACCCCTGCCACCGGCCGGACTGGAAATGGAATAATGCTATGAAAACCGCGCTCCGCACACGAAGCCCTTTGCTCCTGACCGTGTTGATGCTGTGCCTGCCGGCTATCGTGAACAGTGCGGAGCCGTCCCCATATCGAGTTGTTTATCGGGCGACTTCCAGCGGTATGTCCGCAACTGCTGATCGCTATCTCCAGCGACAGCAGGATCAGCAAATGCTGCTGGTGACTGAAATGGAAGTCAAAATTGCCGGAATACGAATCGGTCGCGCACAGGAGCGCAGCGTATTTCTCTGGCAAAATGAGGAGCTGTTGCCCCTCTCCTACGAATACGAGCAGACTGGAATCAGCGGCCAATCCGAGTCAGTGGTGTTTGACTGGCAAACCAGTAATGCACTTAGCAAGGAAGATGACGAGTCCTGGAATCTTCCCCTGAATCGCGGCGTCACAGACAAACTCAGTTATCAATTCCTGTTGAGCCAACAGCTACAGGAAGCAATGAAAGAAGAATACCAGTTCAACGTAATCGATACTGACGAGATAGAGAATCACCTTTACCACATCACCGGAACAGAGGTGATTGAAACCGGTGCCGGCAGACTCAACACAGTCAAAATCGAAAGGATACGAGCACCCGAAAGCACGAGGCAGACTATCTACTGGCTGGCGCGGGACTGGGAAATGTTGTTGGTGAAACTGGTACAGGTGAGTAGCTCAGGTTCCGAAACGCAACTCATACTGGATCACGGCCAGCTCGCTGATACGCCGATTACCGGGCTGCCCCGATCTCCCTGACAGTTTCACTGTTCCCGCTTTCTGCTCCGTCCGCATTCGCTTTGATGTCTGCCTGGTCAGCGTCGTTGTCTGACTTTCTTTGCAGTGAATACTTGCGCATTTTCTCCACCAGCGTCGTACGCCGGATATTTAACCGATCTGCGGCTCTGGCCACCACACCATCACAGTCCTGCAGCGCCTTTTCTATGAGATCTTTCTCCAGATTGGCCAGATACTCTTTGAGGTCGAGGCCATTTAAAGGCAGTGAAGAAAAATTTCCGTGTTCTCGTTCAGAAAACTGGCCAATTGCCAAATCATCCTCGGGCAACCCGGGCATCACCTGTTCATCACCAAGCAAGGCGTGGAAATTTGCCGGTAAATCATTCACTCCGACAATTCCGTTCGGGAACAGGATCGCCATCCGCTCAACAAGATTTGCCAGCTCACGGACATTACCGGGCCATTGATATCGACACAAACAGGATATAGCCGCAGAATTGAAACGGACCGAGCCGCGCTTTTCCATTTCCATGATTGAAATCAATTCATTGAGCAGTAGCGGGATGTCCTCGCTGCGATCGCGCAATGCCGGCATCTCGATTGGAAATACGTTCAGGCGATAATAAAGATCCTGACGGAAGTCACCCACAGCTATCATGTCTTCAAGATTTCTGTGAGTTGCCGCCAAAATTCGTACATCGGTCTGGATAGTTTTGGCGCCACCTACTCGTTCAAAACTGTGTTCCTGCAATACTCGCAGCAGTTTAACCTGCATATTCAGGGGCATATCGCCAATTTCGTCGAGAAACAAAGTGCCACCGTCCGCCAGTTCAAAGCGACCCGCGCGGGAAGAAACCGCACCGGTAAACGCACCTTTCTCGTGGCCGAATAATTCACTTTCCAATAATTCTCTGGGAATGGCGCCACAGTTGATCGGCACAAACGGTTTATCCGATCTCGGCGAGTTCAGATGCAGATTGCGCGCCACGACTTCCTTGCCGGTACCGGACTCCCCGGTAATCAGCACACTAACTTCCTTATCGGCCACCTGCCCCATCATTTGTCTGATTTGTTGAATTCGCAGACTGTTGCCTACCAGACTTCGAAACATGTTGTAGTCGCGCACACTGCCCAGGTTTTGCAATCGGTTGTAATGTTCGCGAAACACCTGGCCTTTATGCAGGGCGTCCAGCAACGGCTGATAACTCAAAGGAACGGGAATTGACGCGATAATATTGTTTTGCAGAGCCTGATCTGACAGTCTCGACAATCGGGAGAGCCCGATCAGAACGAATGGAATTCCGGCATCTGATCGATAGATATCAATCAGCAATTCCTCCAGTGCAATGTTTGCGCATTCCCCAATGATGGCCAGTGACAGATCCGCAGAGTTGCCTGACTGTTCATGCACCTGGGTATGCCAGTCGTCGCCTGAAGCAGCGACAACTCTTTCGCCAAGAAAATTGAGAATCAGCTGTAGGTCGTGTCGAGACCCTGTGTTGTCATCAATGAGTAATATTTTGGTTTCATTGGTCATTGATGGGTGGACACACAGAGGAGATCACGGCGTTCAATTAGACATTTATGGCGGACCTTAGTCAATTGACGGAGAGGCTTGCGTTGGCAACCGACAAAGTGCAATCCACCTTCAACAATTACTATCCGGTATAAAATCCAGTCACCCCTGCTATACTTCGACAGTCCAATTATCCCAGGGGGATAGCATGAAGATTAAATTTGTTCTGTTATCAGGCTTGCTTGCCGCCTTTACCGCAGTACAGGCAGCCGACGATTTTCAGGTCCCGCGGACCGAATGGGGCCATCCGGATATTCAGGGAGTATGGAATTTTGCCTCCAACGTGCCACTGACCCGACCACGCCAGTTCGGCGACCGGCAGTATATGAGCGAGGAAGAAGCGCAGGCTCTGATCGCCGCCCAGGAAACTGCCTACGACAGCCTCAATGAGGACGGTGTAGGTGGTTACAATACGTTCTGGGTAGAAAGTGCCGGTCGCGGCGATAATCTTCGCACCTCGCTGTTAACCTACCCCGAAAATGGACAACTGCCCCCTACTGTGGAGGGTGTCGCCATGGCATTTGGAGGACTGGGACCAGACTATAAAGGTAGCCGACCGGTGCGTGTTGTGGTGGGTGGCATCAGTAAAGATGGCCCGGAGGACCGGGGCCTGTCCGAGCGTTGCATTGTCGGGTTCAATTCCGGACCGCCGTTTGTCCCAAGCATGTACAACAACAACGTTCAGATCATACAGAACCGCGACACTGTGGTGATCATCACCGAAATGATTCACGATGCCAGGATAGTCCCGCTGGATGGTCGACCCCATGTAGATGACGACATTCGCCTGTGGTCTGGAGACTCCAGAGGCTATTGGGAGGGAGACAGCCTGGTTGTGCAAACCAAAAACTTCTCCGACCTGACACAAAGTTTCGGTCCTTTTGGCGATTCCTTTGACAAGGTTCTGACCGAACGCTTTACTCGCCGCGACGCTTTTACCGTGGATTATGAATTTACCGTCGAAGACCCCGGTACCTTTAAGGACAAGTTGGTTGCCAGGGTACCCATGGCCAAGGTTGATGGCCTGATGTATGAATATGCCTGCCATGAAGGGAACTATGGTATGAAGAATATTCTCAGGGGCGAGCGTATGGCGGAACAGCGCTCTGCAAGTGCTGAGGGAAATCCCTGATTTGTAAGTTCATACAGGAACTGAAAAGCCGGGTGCTGTCCCGGCTTTTTTGTCTGTATAACAATAGGTTAAGCTGTATTTATTGAGTAGATTATTACCATTGACGGTTTTTGTTGGATCAGAAATGTGTGAACTGGTTCACAGGCTTTTATCGCGCGCCGACCGGTGCGAAAAAGCACCAGGGCTTGAGGGTTTTTAACTTTTTAAATTTATTATAATCAATATGATATACCGTATATCTTACATACAACATAATCACCTGAACCCGGCTTGGTCAAGGTTGCAGCGGCTTTTGATCAAAGTTAAAGCATTACTTTAAATGTGATTTCTAGCGACCTCTTAACCCCATGCCGGTTTCAGATATAAAAGCACATGTCGGGGGTTTGGATTGGGATCTGCCTTCGCCCTTCCTTACCCTTATCACGGTTAGTCCAGACGACATTGACGGCCTCGGCCATGCCAATAACGCTGCCTACGTAGTGTGGTGCGAGCTCTGCGCCTGGCGGCACTCGGAGAATTTGGGGCTCTCGGTAAAGGACTATCAGCGCCTGGACCGGGGAGTCGCGATTCACCAGGCCGATTACACCTATCTTCAACCCTGCTTTTCTGGCGATTCGCTTGCGATAGGCACCTGGCTGGTTAAATGCGATGGCCGACTGCGTCTTGAGCGTAACTTTCAAATAATCAATCAAAACAGCGGAGAGACCTTGCTTCGCGGTCGCTGGCAGCTGGTTTCGGTAATACTCAGTTCCGGCAAGCCGACCAGGTTGCCTCCTGAGTTCGTCAAGGCCTACACTGCCGCGGTGATTGAAGTGCCATTCAGGACTTCTAATTTAAATGAATAAAATTAAGTATCTCTCTGTATTAACTGGCCTTATATTGATTATTTTTCTCCTTTTAGCGTTAATCCCGCCGCGCCTGGGAGAGTTGTTTATCAGCTCCCGCGCCGACGATATTGAGCGGGGAGCTTATCTGGTGCAGGCAGCCGGCTGTATCAGTTGCCATATCAGTCAAGATCAACCTCCCGCCCTGAGCGGTGGCCAGGCACTTGATTCGCCATTTGGTACGTTTTTCGTCCCTAATATCACTCCGGACCCGGAGACCGGAATAGGAACATGGACCCAGCTGGACCTGGTTCGCGCCATTAAGCATGGTCGGAGTCCCTCAGGCAGGATTTACTTTCCTGCCTTCCCGTATCGATCCTATCGTGGGATGGCAGATGAAGATGCCCAGGCTATCGCCGCATGGATAATGGCGCAGCCGCCAACAATAGCCCGGGTACCGAGTCACGAATTGCCGGTACCAGTGCGCGTCGGTCAGGCTTTGATGGCGGGCTGGAACCGGCTGGCCAACCTTCTTGAACCTGAGTTTCCGGTAATTTTCGACGAACAGATTCGTCGCGGCGCCTATCTGGCAAGAAATCTGGGTCACTGCGGAGAATGCCATACGCCTCGCAATCGCCTGGGAATCCCCGACCTGAACCGGGAATTTCATGGCGCGCCAGTGGTGGACGGAGAAGCATCAGCAATTACCGCAGAGGAATTTGCGGAATGGAGCGACGAGGATTTTGCGTTCTTCCTGTTTCTCGGTCTAAAGCCCGACGGTGAATACGTTGGCGGAGAAATGGAAGCCGTGATAGAACACAACACCAGCCCTCTAACCGAAGACGATCGGCTGGCCTTGGCCGCGTTCTTTATCCGCGGCCAGAACCGTTTAAATTCAAAAGCTAATCTGGATTAGTTAATTCCCTGGCTCAACTCAGGCAACGACTCTCAATCGTCCAAGCGGAATACTTCGTGACAACTACCACAGTTGCTGCCGAAGGCACGTACCGCGGCTATAGTCTCAGTTCGATCACCTCTGGCCGCAATTTCGGCGAAGGTATTGGCACCATTAATCAGGTTATTGGCTTTCTCCTGAAATTCATCAAAGCGCTCCCAGATAATCGGAAGGGCTTCCGTTTCGACATCAAATTCGCGTGTATCCATCGCAGCGAATGCCTCGGGTAGCATGGGTGCCAGGGCAGCTATACGGCGGGCATTTCGTGCCGCTATTTCCCCGTCGAATTCAACGGTGCCTCTGGCCATCGCGTTGATGGTTCCGATATTAAAGGCAAACAGCCGAACCACGGACTTTCTGGTATTCACAGCACTTTGTGCCTGCTGTTCCGGTGTTGGGGCATTCTGGGCACTGACATTGAAAATTGCGAGACCACTCGCCAGTATCATCGACATTGAGACAAAACCTTTACGCATAACTTTGGTACTCCCTTCAATTCCTGGATTAATTTCCGCTCAACCCTGCGCCAGGGTGGACCCGCCATCCTGACATAATGCGGTAATTCCTGCCAATTCCAACGGGACCTGTAATATTTCGCACTGTCGCAATCAAGCTTCCAACAGCACCGGACAATGCCTTCAGCGACGGTTGTTTGCATTGATATATGGTAATCAAGAGCCTGTTTCGAGCTATAACAATGGCTTAGGAACAGTAGCGCATGACAGGCCAAAAACGGTCTTAAAGATATTTTTACACCAGTCGTTATAATTCAGACCTGCCGTCAACACAGAGCAGAAAAGAGATTAATTTTCGGTAGGCATGGGTCGGGCTGAGAGCACTTTCGGAATGAATCGTTCAAGGACAGACAAGCTATCACGCAATCAGCGCAACACTTCCAACACCCTGACTTTTACCGGTAAAAAACCCGGCAAATCCACGCAAAAGTCTTCATCAACAGGTAGTAATAACATCGACGCTGTGACTGATATTGATATCCCTGCGTTAACAGAATCCATGCGGCAACTTACAGAAGTAGATGCGGCTCGAGTGGTAGCCTTGCATGATCGCATTCAGCGAGGAAACTACTATCTTGACAATGCAAAGGTAGCAGAGAAACTCCTGAATTTTGAATCGCAACTGGCGAGTAAGCTCAGCTCAGATTCCTGAGTCTTGTCGTGCCTCAGGACCATCCAGCATCGCAATCAATAAACCAACGGTGGCGATAGTGTCGCCAGTCCAGGAAGATCCTCCGGCCGATCGATGTCACGAAGCGGTTTTAGTAATTTGAATGGGAGCGATAGATCCTTTAATCGCGTTTGACTGATCTGCAACACGGTGTCAGTTCCCCAATGTAAGGCTTCGAACAAACCCGGAACCATGACCGTAAGCCCCAATAGCACATATCCACCGTCTTCCGCCGGACCGAAAACTACCTTGTTACCTGCGTTGAGAGCCTCAATGGCGCTCTCAAGGTACAACGCATCAAGAGTCGGGCAATCGGTGCCAATCAGGATCACCATGGTGTACCGGGTCAATCCCTGCTGTAGCGCAAACCGCATACGCTCTCCCAGGTCTTTGCCCTGCTGGGTAAAAATCCGGAACTCCGGTTTCACGGCGGCGAACATTGGATCATCCGGGTTACCCGTTATCCACAATTCCCGGTGTGAAAGCGGAACCTGATTCACCTGTTCAATCGTTCTGTGGAACATGGCCTGGTACAAAGACAATGCCGGCTCAGGACCGATTCGGGCAGCAATTCGCGTTTTGACCTGACCCGCGACCGGCGCTCGGGCAAACACCTGGATACAATTGCTGTTTACTTTCTTTTCCATTTTATTACAGAGAGTTACCGACTGTTTTTGTAGTACATACTTACCAATCGTTGAGGCTCAACTCCGACAAAAAACAAAAATCGAAGCCACCACATCAACAGTATTGTTCTGATGATCCCGTGGGCTTGCCAGCGGCGGTTGGAAACCTTGACCGGCACTGATATTCGTCTCGGCCAGGCCAGCTTACGTAGTCGCTTGCTGAATTCCACATCTTCCATAAGTGGAATTTCTGCAAACCCACCGGCATCCATAAATACAGAACGTCGTACAAAAATAGCCTGGTCGCCTGTAGCAATACCGGTTAAATGCGATCTCCAGTTCATCGCCAGGGCAATCAGGCGCAACAGGCGACTGCCGTTTATTTGTGCGTCAAACCGGCCCCATTTTATTTCAGGATCCACCATAACCTCCCGCAGCAAGACTTCAGCGGTTGCTGGCAGTGTGGTATCGGCATGTAGGAACAGGAGTATGTCCGCCTCTGCCTGCGCAGCACCGAGATTCATTTGTGCAGCACGCCCAGCTGCGGTCTGTAACAGCTTATCGCAAAGCGCATGCGCCAATGCCGGCGTAGCGTCTGTGCTACCCCCGTCAATCACTATTACTTGATGCCCCAGCTGCCGCAACGGCTGCAAAGCCTGCAGAGATCGCTCAATCAAAAAGGCTTCGTTCAGGACTGGGATGATTATTGACAATTTCATCCTGGAAAAATCTCGCTCCTCTGATGCAATCGGGACAGTTGCCAAATCCGTACCTTCTACTTGCCCCAGTTGCTTGTGGCACACCCCATATCGGGTGTTAATTCCAACTCGCGCAGACTGAACCCACGATTGTGACCTGCGCCTCACTAAATAACCCGGTTCAGGACTAGACTTTCGACCGGTAAACCTGGAAAACCCGGGTTTCAACGAGGGAAAGCAAGGAATTTTCACTATAGCCGATCTTGTATTACAGGTGCTGATGGTTTTAAATACGCGGCCGATAAATAGCCCTAATCATACCGTCAACACTGCGGGTTTCGCAGGCCGGCCCGAACAGCCGCGGTTCCCGTCCAGAACCTACAAATGTTTTTTGTCCGGGATAACTAAGTAATCATCAATGAACGCAGAGAATTTTTATATTATCGCTACATCACCTAATGAACCTAGTTTGCAGGTGAATATTTCCGGGCCTTATTTGACCAAACAAGCAGCACAGGCTGATCTGGCGGCGGCAATTGATGAGGCAGTCATCATCGACCCAAGCGCCCGTAATTATAACTACAGTATTTCCAAGATACATTGCCGTAAACCAGGTGTTATTCAACACATGGCCAGCCATGCATGACAATGGTTCCCAGGTTCCCCCCTATCTGTTGCAATCTGTAACAATCCTAACTCCCGATTTTTGCAAGTGTATTTGCACTCAGTCTGCCATGCGAGTATCTTAGACGCTCATAGCAATTGATAGCGTTCCCTATTTTTGTCCCATCAATTAGTTTTCTCGTACTCTGCTGGTTAACTTGCATAGAACGAAAGCGAGGTCTCCGTGAAAAAATTAAGTCCACTTCACCATATCAGCATTATTGAATCACGCGGCACAAATTGTGCCTGGGTACGTATCAAATACAATGGGAAAGCCTTTCAGGAATCTTTTCCGTTCAAGAAGTACGGCGGAAAAAACAAAGCGATCTCTGCCGCGAAAAAGAAGCGTGATGAAAAAGGCAAAAAAATATACGGCGAAAATTGGCCTTACGCGAAATACAGCCCACGCAAGATTTCACCGCTGAATTCTTCCGGTGAGATCGGTGTAAGTTATTCCGAGAAAGACCATTCCTGGGTTGCTACATGGCAAGAGGGCGCCGGCAAGAAACGTCGTCAGAAAAACGCCTATTTCTCAATCAACAAGTATGGTGAGGCTAAAGCCAAGCGCCTGGCGGTCAAGAAACGTCGGGATATGGTTAAAGCCAATCGGGTCGGTTAGACTCCGAAACCTGCCCAACGGGAGGTCAGTACCGGGCCTGTAAGATCTTGCAACTCGTCATTGGCAACAAGAACTACTCTTCCTGGTCATTACGTCCATGGCTGTTGTTGAAAGAATTTTCTATCTCGTTTGCGGAGATCCGGATTTCACTGTATGCCGGCGAGTTTCAGAAAGTCATTCGCAAATATTCCCAGGCTGGCAAAGTCCCTGTATTGATCGACAGCGATATTCTGGTTTGGGACTCTCTGGCAATTTGTGAGTATATTTCAGAAAAATATCTCAGCGGCAAAGGCTGGCCCAACGACCTCAATATTCGCGCTCAAGCCAGATCCTGCAGCGCAGAAATGCATTCCGGGTTCATCACTTTGCGAAACCGTATGCCAATGAACTGCAGGGCTACACAACGAAGCGTGGCGCTTACTCCTGAACTTCAAGCCGAGATTCAAAGAATCGACCAGTTGTGGAGCGAGTTGCGTTCCCGTTACTGT
>JBBDXV010000252.1:1457-3766 GCA_040902165.1 Pseudohongiellaceae bacterium | reverse complement strand
ACCGACAAACCGCCCAGGCGTTTGCCCTGCTGAACCCAGTCCGGCTCGAAACATCTGGGCGGCGCTGCAATCAGAGTGCAGGAACAGGAAGCTTCCGCCGAATGTATGGAAAGTAAATGGTATCCCGCAGGCAGCGCCGGCAGGCTCAGATACCTGACCCGGGTCATAAGCTCATCAAGAGCAGGAAAGGGAACAGGAAAGGAAACAGAAAGCCGGGACAAATGCGGAAACCGGGCAGGCGCAACATCGATACCAGAGGCTACAGAAGGCAGGTCGGCGCTGTTGAACTTTCCCTGTAGAAATGTTCCTGCTTCGGTTTCCAGCTGCCAGCGGTAATCCCGCGACTGTGTCGCGTCTGGCAGAAACACCGGACAGGCTGTGGCAGTCTGCGCCGGGATCACCTCGGCGTTGCGCAGCAGCAGATCAAATTCTGCGGCAACACAATGGTCCAGAAAGGCTGGCAGGTCATCTGCCGAAGGCACAGACACGCCCATCGCCGCAAGCATCTGCAGCCGGTGTGGCAGCGGGACAGTGACAGTTTCACCGGCATAGTTGATATAGGAAGAGGCGACTCCCTTGAGCTGCAACAGCTGTTCCAGTACCGGACTGGAATTCAGGGAATCAGTCTGCGACACGATGCGCGTTTCGATTGGCGAGACCGAGGGTCATATACCTCGCCATTCCCAGCAGACCAGGATAGGCACAGGTGACCAGGGCCAGCGGAATTCGATGGCAGTAGTCGCTGTAACGTCCCTTTTTGTCAAATTCCTGCATGAACAGATTCCGGTCAAACAAAGGCCCCAGTTTTTCGATGATGCCGCCCGACAGATAGACACCACCGGTAGCGCCGAGTGCCAAAGCCAGATCCCCGCAGACACTACCGAAGACGCGATTGAACTCGTCAATCGTGTTCAGACACAGGAGATCACCGGCCTTCGCGTTGGCGGTGATTTCCTCGGCGCTGAGAACCTGTTCATGACCTGCCAGTACTGATTTTGCCCGGTAAAGGTTTGCAAGGCCCGGGCCAGAAAGCAGTCTTTCGATTGAAACGCGTGGAAACCATTGCCACAGCTGTTCCAGCATGCGTTGTTGCGCTGTTGAGGTCGGCGCAAAACTGATGTGACCCGCTTCCGAGTCCACGACTTCTCCGCCGGGAAGCAGTGCAGCTACTCCCAGTCCGGTGCCGGGTCCGATGATGGCCCGGGTAAGGGGCGGCGAGTCGACCGCCGCTCTTCTGAGCCATTGAAGATCCTGCTCCTGCAGTGCCGGGATTGCCAATGCCTGGGCAGTGAAATCATTGATCATGGTCACCGCACAGCCAAAACGGGTCTCCAGCGCCTGACGACTGACGCTCCAACGGATATTCACCAGTTCAACTGGATCAGTGTGTACTGCGCCAGGCAGGGCCAGACCCAGGCGGGTCAACAGGTTTGGTGGAAGCTCTTGCTCCTTCTTTATATAGAAGTCGATCGCGTCAGCCAGCTGCCCGAATTCAGCGCATCGGTAAACGGCGATGCGCTGCAAACGTGCATCTGCCCCGGTGATGACGGCGAACCGGACATGGGTGCCGCCGACATCGGCGATTATTTGGAAAGCGGTATTCATTTCAGTATTCGTGGCTCAGGTCAAAATGCGGCACAGATAGCGTGCCTGGCGGCTTGGGCAGTATACCGATGATCCAGGAAAGTGCCCTACCACTTTGTGGGATTTGCCGTTAGACTCCGGTCATGCTCCCGTTCAATGGGATAGCCGCCACAGTAGTCTCTGCAACTGCAACAACAAAAAAAAGCAATAAGAATGGAAAAGCTTGAGCGCATCTATCGCCTGCATCGGGTTCTCTCCAACCGGCGCACCCCGATTTCCCGCAATGATCTGCTGTCCAGCCTGGGTTGCAGTCGCGCAACCTTTACCAGGCTGCTTCGGGATTGCCGCGACAAATTGGGTGCACCTATCGAGTACGACAAGGAAAGACAGGGCTACTTTCTGGATCGACAGCCGGGACACAGCTACGAGCTCCCCGGCCTGTGGTTCAGTGCTGCCGAGATCCATGCCTTGCTGACTTCGCATCAACTTCTGACAAAACTCAGACCTGGTCTTTTTGAACCTTACATCACACCGTTAAAGGATCGACTGGAAGCGCTGCTGAAACACCGGCGCATCGGCGGCGGGGAAATTTTCCAGCGCATCCGCATTCTGCCCATGGCTCCCCGTGATATTCGACTGGAGGAATTCCAGACCATCGCCAACGCACTGGTGACGCGCAAACGACTGCGCATCAAATACAGCAGTCGCAGCAAGGAAGAGTTGAC
>JBBDXV010000252.1:0-1357 GCA_040902165.1 Pseudohongiellaceae bacterium | reverse complement strand
ACCGCTCGCGCCTTGCCCAATGGCGGTTGGGAAATCACCTTGCCCTATGGTGATGACAGAGAGCTGTTGCGGGAAATACTCAAATATGGACCTGAGGCGGAAGTGGTGGCACCGAAGGCGCTGCGGAACCAGGTGAGAAAAATGCTCGAACAGTCGCTGAAATTTTACCGGGAATGAGCCGTGAAGCCTTCCTTTGATACCTTGTTAACCGCAAGATCATTGAAATCCCTGGCTGGTGCGGCCGTCTATCAGCGCGGCGAGGGCTATTTTGAGTCAGGACTGGTCAGTGGCTTGCGCAGGATCAACAACCGGCTCAAGGCGGTCGTCACTGGAACTGATGCTTATCAGGTGACTCTTGGTACAGACCTCGGCACAGACCTCGGCACAGAACTGCGCGCAGATACCCAGAGACTGGAGTTCGACTGCAGTTGTCCCATGGGGGAACAGGGTGACTGCTGCAAGCATGTCGTGGCCACCGGGTTGACTTGGTTGGCACAACAGGGCAAGGCAATTTCTTCAGGCAAGTTGATTCCGGACAACACAAGAAGATTAAATGACTATCTTATGCAGCAAAGCAAAGAGACCTTGTCTGCCTGGCTGTTGCAACAATGCGAGCAAGACCCGGCACTACAGCAAGAACTGGAAGGCAGGGCTGCCCTCAGCAGTTCTGCACCGGAAATCGGCGAACTAAAACAGCTGGTCCGCAATGCTCTGCCGGGGAAAAGTTTTGTGCCTTACCAGCGCATGCGCGAAGTCCTGCGCCAGGCCAACACGATTGTGTCTCTTGTCGAAGAACTGCTCAATGACGGTCAACCGGCAGTGGCCGCAGAGCTGGTGGACTTTGGCATGCGGCGGGGCATTGCTGCTTACACCAGCATGGACGATTCCAGTGGTTCGTTCGGCGAGTTCCTGCAGGAACTCAGCCAATGGCACTTGCGCGCCTACGTGCAAGCCGGGACCGCCTGTCCACTGACCGGGAAACGCTTTTTCAAGCTCAAACAGATTGACGAATGGGGTTATTTCCAGCTTGAGGAATACGTGTCCCTGTTAAGTGACAAGGAATATAAACAGTACAAGAAGCTGGTGCAGGCAGAATGGGACAAGGTGCCTGCGGTAACGCCGGCGGCTACCAGGATCAGCAGCAGAATTTCGTCCTCCGGACACTTCTGGATAGCGGCTCTTATGCAGGAGTTGGCCGGACACGAGAAGGATGTCAATGCTATGGTAGAGATCAAGCGTCGTGATCTCTCCGTCCCCTACCGGTTTCTGGAAATTGCCCAGGTGCTACAGCATGCTGGCCGTGATGATGAAGCACTGTCCTGGGCAGAACAGGGCATTCAGTTTTTTCCAGATAGTT
>JBBDXV010000251.1:2516-3781 GCA_040902165.1 Pseudohongiellaceae bacterium | reverse complement strand
TGCCCAATTGTTTTGTCGCTTCCCTGATGCCCAGATCAAGTCCTTCCTGGGCAATATCCTTCATCACGATCGGAATTCCCTTGAGTGCGGACTGATAGGCGATACCGCCACCCATAATGCCGGCGCCAAGCACGGCAGCGGTTTTGATCGGTCGCGCCTGCGCCTGCATCTTGCGCGCCCTGCCGTTGAGAAACTGCTCATTGAGAAACAGCTGTACCAGGTTTGCGGCCACCGGAGTCATCGCGAGCGCCGCAAAAGTCCGGTGTTCAATTTCCAGTGCTCCAGCCCGGTCCGTCGTTGCGGCTTCCTGCATCGCCTTTACCGCCGCGACCGGTGCCGGGTAATGCGGTCCCGCCTTCGCACTCACCAACGCCTTGGCCGTTTCGAATGCGACCATCAGTTCGGTTCCGTTCAGCATCAATGGCGAGGTTTTCTGTCGGCGGACACGTTGGTAATCCAGTTTTCCGGCATTGCATTGCGCGATCATTCTTTCCGCAGCAGCGGTCAACTGGTCCTCGTCAACGATAGCGTCAATCGCCCCCTCTGCCAGCGCCTGGCTGGCGTTCATCTGATTGCCGCTGGAAATCCACAGGTTGGCATTGTCGGCGCCGATCAGGCGCGGCAGACGTACGGTGCCGCCAAACCCGGGACAGATTCCCAGTTTTACTTCCGGAAAGCCCAACATCGCGGACTGGCTGGCGACCCGGTAATCGGCAGAAACCGCCAGTTCGAAACCACCGCCCAGCGCCACCCCGTTGATCGCACAGACGGTTGGAAACGGCAGATCCTCAATACTGTTAAATATCTGGTTTACGTCCCGGAGCCACTCTATCAGGGTCGCCGTAGGCGCCTTGAACAGCGCGGTAAATTCCATGATGTCGGCACCGACGATAAAACCGGCCTTGGCACTGGAAAAAATCAGCCCGGTGACGTCGGTACTGCCCACCGCCTTGATTGCCGCCCGCAGTTCACTCAGAGTGGCCTGGTCAAACTTGTTGACCGTCGAGCCGGTCAGGTCAAACACAAGCCTGGCAATACCTGAGGGCAGTTTTTCCACCCTTATGCCCTTGCCCTGATAAATCATGTTACTTACTCCTGGTCCGCGCCTTTCAATTTGTTCTGCTGTTTGTTTGCCAGCTTGCCTGCTGGTAATCTGAAACAGCAACCGGTTTTTGGCCGGGTCGCCATTATAGCCCCTGCTACCCGGTGAAAGCTAAACTCCACCGCATCGGCTCCCGGCCTGCCGGTTTTATCGGGTATGATGC
>JBBDXV010000251.1:0-2416 GCA_040902165.1 Pseudohongiellaceae bacterium | reverse complement strand
CTGAGAAACCAGCAGGAAATACCCGACAAGTCCATTGCCATTACCTTCGATGACGGCTACCTGTCCCTCTACACCGAAGCGTTCCCAATGCTACAGTCCTTTGGCTTCCCGTTTACGCTGTTTGTCAGCACCCAACCCATTGACGATAACCAGAACGGTTTCATGAACTGGGATCAGATCCGGGAGCTGTCCGACGCCGGCGTGCTGATCGCCAATCATATGGTGGATCATCCCTATATGCTCGACCGCATGGGCGACGAATCCGACCGCCAATGGATTGAACGCCTGCGCAGCGAATTGCTGGCGGCGGAAGAACGCATTCGTCTGAATACCGGACAGAGCTTGCGTTATCTGGCCTACCCTTACGGTGAGTTTGATCCGGCCATAAAGGCCATGCTTGCCGCGGAAGGCTTTACCGGTCTGGCGCAAAATTCCGGCGCTGTCGGCTTCCATTCGGATTTTCTGGCGCTGCCACGTTATCCGCTGGGGGGTATCTATGCGGATCTGGAAACTGCCAGAACCAAATTCGACAGCCTCGCATTCAATGCTGCCATCGTCGCGCCGGAATCGCCGGTCACCTCAAGCAGCAGCCCTGCTGTGGTTCTGCAATTCGCGCCGGGCGAATACTTGTTCAATCAAATCGATTGTTTTGCCAATAACCAGCCGATTCCGATGCAATGGACAGATCGGGAAAACGGCATTGTGGAAGTGGTTCCCCAGAGCAGCTATTCAGGCCGACGCTGGCGTTATATCTGTACTGCACCATTGCCCGGCACCAGGCGTTATTTCTGGTATTCAGTACAGTGGATTAATCCATCCATTGGCGAGTAAAGCTCTTTGCTGACCGCCCCCGCTGCTTCTACTTAAGCTCTTCCTTTTTGCTCTAGAGATAATCGCGGTCACGCAGCCCGTTCTGTTGAATAATGGTCTGCAATTCATCGACGTAATTTTCCCCGCGCTCTGAATAGCCGGCCAGTCCGTAAGCCAGTACCAGCGAATTCAGCTCACCTTTCTGGCCTCGCATCTGGAAACGCAGCTCACGGAAATGTTCATATTCAGCGTGGGTATTGAGGTTCTCAAAATAGGCTTCTACAGCACTTTCTATCGTCGCAAAACTGCGCACTTCATGCGTCGCCGAACTTAACCGACGGGTTGGTACCAATCCGCATCCCTGCTCGTAACACCACTGTCCGAAGATATTATTTCCCTCAAGGGCAAAACGCGACGTACCCCATGCGGATTCATTTGCAGCCTGGGCCAATGCCAACGATACCGGTATGATGTCAACCCGCTTCAACAATTCATTGACTAATCGTCGTTCTGATACGCCCTCGGTTTCAACATTGTAATCTCTCGCCATGGTCATCAGTTGGCGACGTTCCGTGTGACTCAAGCGAAAGTTCCGGGATGTAATCTCGGCAAAGACCATTAACTGCGCGCGAGTGAGCGCGACTTTTTTGTTTTCGGCGGCGATATACAGTTCGAGAAAATCGAAGAACATCTGCTTCTTGACATCGACATCAGGAAATGACGAAAAGTCAGGGAACACAACAATGGGTTCGAGTGCAGTTACGGCTTCGACGACTTCGAGTGGCGGGGCTTCTCTGCGGTGAATCAATGCGGCGGCAAACATTACAAAAAGTGCAACAGCCAGGAAAAGCCCCAGTAGCGTTTCGAATTTTAATGCGCGCTGGATAAACCCCTGCATGATGTCCCGATTACATCTCGTTGATTCTAAAGGTGGAACCAGATTACTGATGCGTGCATAACAGGTTCTGCCGGCTATGGTAGCGGATTATAATCACGAAATGGTGTGAACTGGTACTCCCTATCAGACGAAATGAAGGTCAGGCGGGTTACAGCAGAAAGGCGGGTTGCTGGAAGATTTTATTTCAGAATGTTAGGTTTTTAACTGGCTGTCTTGCTGCCGCCTCGACACTCCGGTGATGCCGGTGCATTACCGTTGTTGGTACGCCATTCCTCAGACGTGTAGGTATGCAATGCCAATGCATGGACTCCGCCATTCAGTTCATCCTGTAATAAATGATATAGCTTCTGGTGACGGGCAACGAGGCGCAGACCTTCGAACCGGTCAGATACGACCGTCAGCTTGAAATGGCTTTCCGTGGCCGGACCACTGTGTCGGTGACTTTCGTTTTCCACTTGCAGAAATGCCGGAGAAAAGTGTTCCCGGACTTTATTTTCAATATCTGACTGGACGCTCATTGAATCAGTTCCTGTAAAGCGCGTATTGATCAATAGCCTGACAAAGCTGCTGCAAATTATAGCAGTGGCGGTTACTATGTCGCACTTTATCTTCCAGCCGAAAAACCCATTTCTGGACTCAGCTTCAAGCCCATTACTCATGTCGATTTCATGGTATCCCGGACATATGCACAAGGCCCGCAAGGAGCTT
>JBBDXV010000250.1:0-3816 GCA_040902165.1 Pseudohongiellaceae bacterium | reverse complement strand
GACCAGTCGGTTGCGAAAAGTTGTCAGGGCGGGAACGATACCGGCTTCGTCAGGGTATCTACCGCATCATTTATGAAATTGAAGACAGCAGACTATTGGTGCTGGTGGTGAAAATCGGTCATCGCCGCGAGGTGTATCGAAGCAATCGATCAGGCCGCTGATTTACGCTAGCGTCCCATGGACCTCTTCAGACTTAGCGACTATGCTTCCCACATTCAAATTCGGTTCAGTCTTCAAGGTGTACCCGATGAAAACAAAAGATGCGCTGCTGGTTTACGTTCTCGCTGGTTCCTTGATCCCCGTCAGTTTTGCCGCAGACAACTACACTGTGCCCCGCACCGAGTGGGGTCAGCCCGATCTGCATGGTGTCTGGAACTTTTCCTCCGATGTGCCAATGACCCGGCCTTCAGAGTTTGGTGAGCGACAGTTTTTGAATGAAGAGGAAATTGCCGAGATCCGTGCCCGGCAGGCAACCAGAGATGCCGGCTCCGATGCCGCATTGGCCATTGGTGGTGTCGATGAATCCTATAACGACTTCTGGATCGAGAATGCCGGCATTGGCGACACGATTCGCACTTCCCATGTTATTTATCCAGCCGACGGTCAATTGCCGGCACTGGTGGAAGGCGCCATTGCCAGTCAGGGAGTCTATGGCGGAGGCACTACAGGCGAATCAAGGCCGGTGCGAATTGCTGCCGGGGGTATCGGCACAGACGGACCTGAAGATCGCGGCCTCTCGGAACGCTGTCTCATTGGTTTTAATGCCGGCCCGCCATTTGTCCCCAGCCTGTATAACAACAATGTGCAGTTGTTCCAGAGTCGGGATCACGTGGTGATCCTGACCGAGATGATTCACGATGCCCGCATCGTGCCACTGTATGCATCAGCTGCCGAGTTTCCCTCGCTCCCGGAGGAAGTTCGTTCCTGGACCGGTGATTCCCGCGGTTACTGGGACGGCGATACGCTCGTTGTAGTGACGCAGCACTTTAATGGTCTCGCACCCAGCTTTGAACAAGCTGGCACCTCATGGGACAAGGTGCTCACCGAAAAATTCACCAGAGTCGATCCCTATACCGTTAATTATGAATTCACGATCGAAGACCCTTCAACCTTTACTGACAAGTTTACCGCTATCGTATCGATGACCAAAGTTGCGGGTTTGCTCTATGAGTACGCCTGTCACGAGGGCAACTACGGCATGGTGAATATGCTGCGCGGTGCGCGAGTGGAAGAAGCAATGGCGGGAAGCGAACGATAGAATGTGCAGTGAAGGCAGGCCTGGGCTTATTATTTTATCGGCGTCTCTGTTCCTCGGACTCAAACTCAGATAAAAACCGCTCCCCGTTCCTGCCGCCTTTCTGCCAGGTCCAACAATTCCGCCAACATTGCTTTTCTCATATCAATTATCTCCCAGGGGGAATGGTATTTGATTGAATGACTGGTTGGTCGCAGAAGCGGCCAAAAGGTTTACCACGGAATCACAGCGTATCCTGTAAAATCCCGCAATAGTGAGAATGTTCTTACATCCCCTTGAATACGATCGACTATTGAATCGGTGATCCCTATGCTTTTATGCTCCTCCTCTATCAATCGCAGACAAGGAGTCTTTTCATGGCCGACCGCAAATTATTGATATTCAACTTCGATGGTACCTCCAATGATCCTGGCGACGCGGTGCAGACGGCGGATCGCCGGGGCGCCATTGACGACGACAGCATCACCAATGTGCTCAAGTTTCATTTCCTTGCCGGCGGTAATCTCAAGCTGCAAACCCCTGGTAAAAAGAAAAAACTTCCCCCAAACCGGCAGCTGTGCTTTTACTACAGCGGCATTGGTACCTATGGCAATGTATTCCAGCGCATGTACAACGCAGGGCTTTCGTCCACGCGGCTTGACGTCAGAACCATATTGAACAATGCACTGGCGGATTTTACGGCCAATTACACCGATGGTGACCGGATATTGCTCACCGGTTTCAGTCGTGGTGCTGCACTGGCCAGACGATTCGCTGCCATCATCAATGCCAAGGTCAGCGGCAAGGATATCATCGAAGCGGTGTTTGATACCGTGGCCAGTATCGGCCTGCCAAACCTCAGCAGATCAATGCGCCCGGAAACCGAAGTCGTATTCGAACACGGTTGCACCTTGCCGTCTAATGTCTTGAAGGCTTTGCATATGGTGTCGCTGGACGACAAGCGCAAGGCGTTTCAACCCACACTGATGAACTCCGACAAGAAAGTCGAGGAAATCTGGTTTACCGGTGCGCACTCCGACGTCGGTGGTGGTTATTATTTCGACGGCCTGGCTGATGTCGTGTTTCGCTACATGATCAATTGGATCGAGAGTCTGGATTGGAGCGTGGAATTACTCAGTCCCAGTCAGATCGATTACGAAAATCTGGTGGGAAAAAATGCAGGATACGAAATTACAACGGACGATCTCTCCATTGATCCTGATTATTTCGGAGACAATCATGAGCAATCACGAACTGCGGCGGTCGAATGGTTGACCTTGATGGACCGCAGACTCTGTGTGTTGAAGAATGATGCACTCGATCCGGAAGCGCGTCCAAAGGTATTCCATTCGGTAGCGCGCAGGATCGCCTGTGACAGAAACTATCTCCCGCGTTCCTTGAAAGGTATCCGGCATCTCGTCGTCTATGACAGTGGCGCCAGTGAGGAAGCAGAAGGTTACACCCGGCACAAGGAAAGTAATCTGCAGTATTTGCGCAGACTTACCGTCGGCGAGTCTGTCGAAGCGCATGCATTTGCCCACAAGAAATTCAATCACTCTGGTGTGCTGGTGGAAGCGGGCGGGAAATACAAATTTGAAGTGAAGAAAAAAGGCGGCAGGGATCAGGAATGGCGCGATGCCGGTATTGTCTGCACCGCGCTGGGCTGGAACCGTAAATCAGTCAAGAAAGGTTGGAAGGAAATTGCCATTCAGGGGATGGAACCTTTTCGGCGTTACCCGCAAGCTGACTGGTTTCATCTTATCGGGTCCGTCGGGGATGATGAACACGGGCATTTCCCTGTCGGCAAGGGATGTACGCAAGAGATAACCAGCACAGGTGAGTTATGTTTATTTGCCAACGACCTGGATCGTTTCTATGGAAACAATTTTGGCAAGCTGATAGTGACAATATCACGCATTGCCTGATCTGACTGGCAGTTCAGACCAGACATTTCCCTGCTGAGGTGAGCGTGACGAGGTATTCTTGATCCGGGTTGGAAAAGCCGGGTTTACCGCAATCGGTTCGCGATGCCCTCTATGGTTGTTGCCAGACCTGCGTATCGGGTTCTTGAATCGCCACTGAGACCGGCACCCTCCGCTTGCAGTGAAGATGCCAATGCAATCAGCCTGGCCATGGTGGAATCATTGCCGACGCCGTTAGTGAGCAGAGCATCAGCAGACTCCAGCGCGGATTCGACTTCCCGGGCCCGATCTGCCGAAATTACATTGCTGCGCTGCAACTGATCCAGATAGGCTCGCGCCACGACAGGTTCTGCCGGCCAGGTATGGCGTGTCTGCTGTTGCATGTTGGCAATAGCCCCGGGAACCTTGATGGAAGCAGCCGCAATTTCATTGGTCGTCAAAAAATCACTGGGCAGTAACTCAAACACATCGAGTCCGCGGGCGATTTCGGTGCCAAAAATATTGCCGCCGTTCCAGTAAGCGGACCAGTAGCCGCCCAACACCAGATCCTCCTCATCAATGGGACCACGATCAAAAAACGCAATCTCCACCGGGTTGGAAGAGTCGGTAAAATCAATCACTGAGATGCCACCCTGATACCAGGCCTGCACCAGGATATCG
>JBBDXV010000249.1:0-3825 GCA_040902165.1 Pseudohongiellaceae bacterium | reverse complement strand
CAAGTGGGAAATTATCCCACATATAAGATAACTATAAAGAAATCCGGGTAATAGGCGATACTGTTTGACGTGGGAATAATTCCCACTTAGTATGTCAGCAAGTCGTTTAACGTTCAGACAGCCGCTTGGAATCGATTTATGCAATCTCACGCAATTGGAGACTCCAGGCTTCGCAACAATGGCTTTGATGAAAGTTTTCTAAATCCGCCTGTAACGAGACCGAACAAACCAACCTATGGCCTTTTCCGTCTCGCAGACGGAGTCAGTTTGGCCTATCAGGAATTTGGCAGCCCGAGAGGATTCCCGGTTTTTTATCTGCACAGTACCGGCGGCTCCCGTCTTGAATGCGCTTTTTTTGACCAAAGCGCCAGGAAGCTTGGGTTTCGACTCATTGCTGTAGACCGCCCTGGAATCGGGTATTCAGACTTCAAGAACCTGACGAGTTTGAGTGAGTTCGCAGGTAACTTGTTGGAGCTGGCGAATGCGTTAAAGATTCCTCGCTTCGGGTTGATGTCGTTTTCCTCTGGTGGGATGTTTGCCCTGGCGACTGCGGTGAAGGTTCCGGAAAGGGTGGCGTTTCAGCTAAATCTTGGTAGCGTCTCCGGGAATTTACTGCAGGAATCGATGTTGCGTAACAAGCCTTGCAGGGCCTACTTGCTTCAAACCCTTGTTCCTTCCTGCGTACGCCTGATAACCAGACTGCGCCATACGCTGACACCGACCGGGCCGCTGGACTATATCGCGCGACTACAGGAAATCCTGTGTTACACCGATCGAAAGATTTTGGCCGAACCAAAATACATGGAAATACTTGAAACCAGTCTGGCTGAATCGTTAAGGCAGGGCATTGACGGCGTAGCACAGGATGCAAGTCTTTGTTTCATCAATCCAGGTTTTGCACTTGAAGACGTAAAAGTGCCTGTATATATCTGGCAGGGAACAGCCGACACGCTGAATTCACCATTGTCAGCAGAATATCTGGCGAGCAAGATTCCTGGATCAAACTACCGGGCTGTGCCCCACGGCGGTTATTTTTTCTTCGTGCACTGTATGGACGAAATTTTTTCCAGAGTGCAATTTCAGGCAGAAAACCTGCAATACGCAGCAGCCTGAACCCGGTCAGAATGCCAGGGCAGATTGTCAATCATCATGCTGCAGGTCATAGTCGCAGGGGTGGTGGCTAAAGCTGGCAAACTCGGAAGACGTTTTATATTCACGACTGTCCAATACACTAAAGGTTTTTGCCTCAATAAACAGGTTCACCAGGTCGACATCAAGCAAACCTCTTTTCGCCTCAGCGTTTAAAATATCCAAAGCTTTTTCAGTATTAATTGCCGGCTTGTAAGGGCGATCCGAGGCAGTCAACGCATCGTAAATATCGCAAACTGTCATGATCTTTGAACCCACCGGGATTTCCTTGCCAGTCAATCCGTATGGATATCCACTGCCGTCCATTTTTTCGTGATGATAGGCAGCTATATCGGGAATGTTGCGAAACTCCTTGGTCCAGGGAATATGCTTGAGGAAGTTCTGTGTGTGAACAACGTGCGATTCAATTTCCTTCCTTTCTTCGGTAGAGAGGCTTCCCTTCGGAATATTCAGAAGCTGAAACTCCGATTCCGTCAGTATCTGCAATTCGTCTGTATTGCTGCTCAGTTTGTAATCGTTTATTTGATGCAATAGTTCGCGATTCTCGTTTGCCAATACACTTGGCTCATTGACTTCGATAATCGCCTCGTAGAATCGCGTAAGTTTCTTGATCTCATCATCCAGGCGACTGTTGATTGCGGCTATCTGGTTTTCCACCGCGTTGCCGTGCCGATACAAATGTATTTGTTCGGTAAGTGCTTGTGTGCGCACTCGTTCCTTGGCAAGCAAAATCCGGTACTGGATTTTTTCGAGACTGCCAGGACGCAGTTTTTTTGCTTTGACAAGAACTTGTTCGCGCACGCCTACCTTGCCAAAATCATGCAGCAAGGCCGCGTAGCGAAGCTCCTGGATTTGCAGATCGGAGAATGTTACGCGTCGCAGACTGTAAATATCAGATTCAGTAGTAGAACGGGCAAGACCTACACACAGGTCTGCCACCCGGAACGAGTGACCGCTCGTTGTCGGGTCTCGTTGTTCGATTGCCGCCACTGATGCGTTTACAAATCCTTCGAACAGATTTTTTATGTCGCTGTAAAGCAGTGTATTTTCTATCGCTATGCCGGCCTGGCTGGCAAGCGCCTGCAATAAGAGATTTGTTTCATTGTCAAATGGAAGGGTGTAGGCATTGGCTGAGTTTTCATTCGAGATTTTCAGCGCGCGCGCTTTTTCCCGATTGATAAACTGCAGTACTCCCATAACTTCCCTGTGCTTGTTGGTAAGCGGAATGGTATACACGGACTTGGTGCGATATCCGGATTGCCGGTCAAAACTCCTGTTGAACCTGAATGGTAGTTTTGGGGGCAGGTGATGTGCGTCTTCGACGTTCAGTTCTTTGTTGGTTATTGCAACATATCCGGCTATCGAATTGTTATCCGCAGGGAAGGTGGCTTCCTCAAACGAGAATTTCATCGAATCGTTCTGAGTCAGTTTGAACCGGAGCTGCTTGGATTTTTCGCCAATTTCCTCCACCAGAAAGAAGGAAGCCGCATCGCAGCAGGCAATGTTCTGACCTTCTGTCACGATCTTCTGCAAAAGTGTCATGAGGTCACTTTCAGCGGAAAGTGAAATGCCGATATCAGCCAGCTTGCCCAGATTCAGGGTTCCCTTGCTGCGTGCATGCTGGGTTTCAATACGCTCTTTTTTCAGAACCCATTGAAAACAGGCCATCTCCAGGAGTTTGCTCGTTTGCCGGAACGGCAGATTGCTTTGGATAAGCAAGTCAGCGTCTACGTCCAGCGAGTCCGGGCAAAGCAAAATCGCGTCCGGAAACGCCTCGCGCCATTCGCTAAACCCGGTTTCCATCAACAGATTCAGGTCCAATAGCAACAGGGCTGGATCCATGTCCTTGGCGGTTGACAGGGATTTGATTTCACGCGGGTGTAAAAGGCTGCTCTTGATTCGAACCCAGAGTGGGTTGTCACTATACGTACTGCCATAGGCAATAGTGATTTTTTGATGCAGTCCTGCCAATGAATTCATAACTTATGACGTACCTGCCTGGTTGATCGGGATTCAGGCGCGACAGTTTAACGCAGCGCAAGCCTGTATGCGATAGCGCAAAATCAGCGAGCGAATATTGCCGGGGGTTTTCGAACGGAAAGCGGTTGGTAAAATGCCAAATTATCCCAATCTGTTTTTAAGCTGTGCAAGAAATCGCTCAAGACTGGTTTGTGCCTCGGACCGGTATCGAAACGGACCTACCTCGTCGCCTTCGCGAGTTTTAAAATACCAGCGTTCCTCGGTGCTGAACACCCGGTCAGTACGTTCAGGGGTGGGTTTGCTTGATTCGTCTTTGGCGCGCATATTTCTTATTGCTCTTTTTGGTTGTTGATGAACAGTCAAGGCCAAAATCAGGTGACAAAGCTTGCCTCAAAATCTGCCGCTTGGGAAGCCATCTGGCCGGGCTGTCAATTTCCACCGCAAAATATCTCAGGCAGGATTACTGGCTGGCGCTGTTTTTGCTCGCAATCCAAGGAGTTGTTCGGCAGTTTCAAGATCTGCCGGCTCGTTGATATTCAGGAAATCTCCGATTTGGTCTCGGTCTATCACAACGCTGACATTGGGCAATCGTCTGAAAAGCTGTCTGGGTCCTCCTAATCCCTCTTCAATCGCCTGACTGATCTCAGGAAAAAGTGTCATGGACCAAAGCGCGAACAATGGTTGATCCTGTTCCTG
>JBBDXV010000248.1:0-3835 GCA_040902165.1 Pseudohongiellaceae bacterium | reverse complement strand
GCGGAGAAATACTGTTCAGCCTCAATCATGCTGAAGCAGGCCGGGGTCAAGGTGACTCACGATTTTGAAATCATTGCGGAATGATAAACCCTGCCAGGATCCGGCAGCCTCTAGAACCGATAAACCGTCTTTTTCATGATTTCGGCCATGCCGGTCATCAGGCTTGTTATCGGTGTGGGTAACTCGGCACCCCCGGCGCCTCTGGCTATGTCGCCATGATTTTTCTCATCCACCAACATCTGTTCCAGAATTGCGCGGCTGCGATGGTCCTGCTGCGGCAACTGTCCCAGATGATCCGTCAGGTGATCGCATACCTGCTGTTCGGTTTCTGCAACGAAACCAAGGCTCCATTTATCGCCTGCAAGACCGGCGATCGCACCGACTCCGAAAGACATCGCATACCAGACCGGATTCAGCAGGCTGGTCTTGCTATCAAGTTCCGACAGGCGTTGTTCACACCAGGCCAGATGATCCACTTCTTCCGCTGCGGCTTTTTCCATGGCGCTGCGCACATCGGGCAATCGGGCAGTCAGCGCCTGACCCTGGTATAGCGCCTGGGCGCAAACCTCACCGGTGTGATTGATGCGCATCAAACCGGCGGTGTGCCGTCTTTCACTTTCTGAAAGTTCCGCCTCTGCCAGATTCTCCGCAGGTGTTGTCCGTTGCGCGTGACTGCTGCCGGGAACAAGAGTGCGCAGGGCCTGATCAAACTGGATCAACAACTGGTCGACGGGATTGAGTTTGCGTTGTTCATTCATGGGCTGACGGAATCGAAGGAATATTTAAAAAGCCTGGCCAGATTACTCGGCTTGCTCACGCGCCACAGCACGATAACCAATGTCGTTTCTGAAGTAAACCTTGTCCCAGCTGATCTTCGCTACCAGCTCGTAGGCAGCCTGCTGTGCTAGCGTTACATTGTCGCCCAGTGCAGTGGCACACAGGACGCGCCCGCCATTGGTGACGACCCTGTCCCCGTCCATGCGCGTACCGGCGTGAAATACCTTGCCATTCTCTGACCTGGCGAGTTCGAGTCCGCTAATGACACTGCCTTTGTCATAACTGTCGGGATAGCCGCCTGCGGCCATCACCACCCCCAGCGCCGGGCGGGGATCCCATTGCGCTTGCATCTGATCGAGCTTGCCCTGCAGAGCAGCCAGGCATAATGCCGACAGATCCGAGCGCAGACGCAGCATCACCGGCTGTGCTTCCGGATCACCGAATCTGCAATTGAATTCGACCACGCTGGGCTCTCCGGCGGCAGAGATCATCAGGCCGGCGTAAAGAAATCCGGTGTAGGGATACCCGTCCTTCGCCATGCCTTTTACCGTCGGCAGTATGACCTCGTCCATGATGCGGCGATAAACCTGATCGGTAACCACCGGTGCCGGAGAGTAGGCACCCATACCTCCCGTGTTAGGACCTTTGTCACCGTTGTCGCGCGCCTTGTGATCCTGCGAGGTGGCCATGGGCAGTACATGGCTGCCGTCCACCATTGCAATAAAACTTGCTTCTTCACCATGAAGATAGTCCTCAATGACAACTCGATGACCGGCGACGCCGAATTGTTTTCCCGACAACATATCGACAACAGCGGTGGCTGCTTCGTCGTCAGTCATCGCCACCACCACACCTTTGCCCGCTGCCAGGCCATCCGCCTTGATGACAATGGGGGCGCCGCGTTCACGCACATACTTCAGTGCAGCATCGATATCCGAGAAAGTCTGGTAGGCCGCGGTAGGAATGCCATGCCGGCTGAGAAAATCCTTGGTAAATGATTTTGACCCTTCCAGCTGCGCAGCTGATTTGGTTGGACCAAAACAGGGCAGGCCACGCGCGTGGAAATAGTCCACTACACCGGCGACCAGAGGTGCCTCAGGGCCGACGAGTGTCAGGGAAACAGTGTTATGCGCAACAAAGTCCGCGAGGCGTTCAAAATCCATGGCGTCGATATCGACGTTTTCGATACCAGGTTCGAGATGGGTGCCAGCATTGCCTGGTGCAACAAATACTTTTTCAACTCCGGGAGCCTGTGCGGCGCGCCACGCCAGTGCGTGTTCCCGCCCGCCAGCGCCAATTACCAGCACTTTCATATTCGATTTCCTGCGGCTATCAATGGCGGAAGTGGCGCACACCGGTAAATACCATGGCGATGCCATGTTCGTCGGCTGCGGCAATGACTTCCTCATCGCGCATGGATCCACCGGGCTGTATGACCGCGGTTATACCGGCCTGGGCTGCTGCATCTATGCCATCCCGAAACGGGAAAAATGCATCTGATGCCATGACCGAACCCTTGACCTCAAGTCCCTCGTCAGCAGCCTTGATGCCGGCGATCCTGGCACTATAGACGCGACTCATCTGGCCCGCGCCAACGCCAATGGTTTGCCGGTTCTTGCAATAGACAATGGCATTGGATTTGACGAACCTGGCGACTATCCAGGCGAATTGCAGGTCGCTCAGTTCCTGATCAGTGGGCGCGCGTTGGGTGACCACTTTCAATTCAGTGCCCAGCGTCTTTATATCCCGATCCTGCACCAGCAGGCCACCGGTGACGCGCTTGTAGTCAAGGCCTGGCAAAGGCGCTTGAGGCAAGCGCCCGCAGCTGAGAACACGCACATTCTTTTTTTCTGCAGCAATCTTTAGTGCCTCGGCAGATACCGACGGCGCAATGATCACTTCAGTAAATTGCTGGCTGACAATTTTTGCAGTGGTTTCTGCATCCAGTTCACGATTGAACGCAATAATGCCGCCGAACGCGGAGGTAGGGTCAGTCTGGAATGCAAGCTGGTAGGCGTCAAGGATGGAATCTGCAACGGCAACGCCACAGGGATTGGCATGCTTGACGATGACACAGGCCGGTTCGCTGAAAGACTTCACGCATTCAAGCGCTGCATCGGTGTCGGCAATATTGTTATAGGACAGTTCACGGCCCTGTAATTGCGTGGCCGTGCTGATACACGCTTCGGCCTGATTCCGTTCGACATAAAACGCGGCGCGTTGATGCGGGTTTTCTCCGTAGCGCATGATCTGTTTTTTGTGGAACTGGGTGGTATAGGTGCGGGGAAAAAATCCGGCCAGCTCAGCGTCGGTTTCAACCGGCAATCGACTACCCAGATAGTTGGCGATAGCAGCATCATAGGCAGCCGTATGTTCGAAAGTCCTGACCGCCAGATCGAAACGGAATTCGTCATCCAGCTGGCATTCGTTTTTGACCAGGCGGGTGATGATATTTTCGTAATCTGATGGATTCACCACCACGGCCACAAAGCGATTGTTCTTGGCAGCAGCCCGCAACATGGTGGGTCCGCCGATATCAATATTTTCAATGGCAGTGGGAAGATCACAGTCAGGCTTCGCCACAGTAGCTTCAAACGGATACAGGTTTACCACGACCAGATCAATCGGAGGAATATCGTGCTTTTCCATGACCTGCTGGTCCAGATCGCGGCGTGCCAGGATTCCACCGTGCACTCTGGGGTGCAAGGTCTTTACTCTGCCGTCCATCATTTCCGGAAAACCGGTGTAGTCGCCAATCTCGATTGCCGGTATGCCTTCAGTCTGCAGTAATTTGTAAGTTCCGCCGGTGGAAAGAATCTCAATATTGAGTTTGTGCAGGGATCTGGCAAAGGCAACAATGCCGGTTTTGTCGGAAACACTGATCAATGCCCGACGGATGGCAACATGGTTTTCTGATGTCATAAAAGGAATTTACTGAGTGTGTAGAGACTGGCTGGTGTCTCTGTTGTTCAAACGTTCGGCCGTTCAACTGTTTATCTGTTTAATCGTGCAACTGTTTATCGGTTCAATCGTGCAACTGTTTATCGGTTCAATCGTG
>JBBDXV010000247.1:0-3852 GCA_040902165.1 Pseudohongiellaceae bacterium | reverse complement strand
CCTATTACCCGGATTTCTTTATAGTTATCTTATATGTGGGATAATTTCCCACTTGCCGATATAATGCGACATGGCTGACTCTACAAGACACCCAGCGACCCCGGGTCCACCAAAGGCATTTTTGGCGGCAATTGAAAAACTATTGCGCCCACTGGTGCGCTTGCTGTTAAGCCAACAAATTACTTTTCCGCTCTTGAGCAGTATGCTTAAAGGCATCTACATTGATGTTGCCGAAAAGGAACTCCAGGTACCGGGCAAGCGCCAATCTGACAGCCGAATCAACCTGCTGACAGGAGTGCATCGAAAGGATGTGAAACGCCTGCGCAGTGAAACCAAGTCCCCCTCCACTGTACCTGTCAATATTTCCGTCGGGGCCAAAATTATCGGCTACTGGCTCGGTTCACCGAGGTATCTCGACAACTCAGGCAATCCGAGACCTCTGCCGCTTAAAGCGGCCACTTCACATGACGCCAGTTTTGATGAGCTGGTGGAAAAAGTATGCCGTCAGGACATTCGCCCGCGCGTTATTCTCGACGAGTGGCTGCGCCTGGGAGTAGCTCATATCGACTCGAATGGAAACGTGGTATTAAATAGCGGTGCTTTTACGCCAGATCAGGGATATGACGAAAAACTGTTCTTTTTTGGCAAGAATATTCACGACCATATCAGTGCCGGCACGCACAATTTGCTTGGCCAGAAACCTTCCCATTTCGACAGAAGCGTTTACTATGATGGCTTGACCAGGGAGTCGATTTCCGTGTTAACCAATCTGGCAAACTCTTTGGGAATGAAGGCGCTGACCGATATGAATCGGGAAGCGTTGAAAAGACAGGATAAAGACAAAGATCAGTCACGAGCCCATTACCGCATGAATTTCGGGATATTCAATTTCAATGCAGAATCCGACAGCGCCAGATCCGACCCTGTCGATGAGTAACGAAACAGCAATACATTTTTTACCTGACTTTTATTATCAGGACCAATAACCAAACGTATGTCACGCGCTACCACCAAAACCGGATTAAGTGATGTCAGCATTCTGCTGTTGGCGCTCTTGTTCGTGCTGATGCTGATCCTGAACACCGGTAGTACCGGATATGTGCGGGGTGGCGGTGATGGTGACGAGGGCAGTGGTATCGGTGGAACCGGCCGTCAGGGAATCCTGGGCGGGGCTGGTGATGGTAGCGAAAGCGGTTTTGGCGGCACAGGATTCAAACCCTTCCTGGGTGTTTCCATTGAAAATGGTGAAGTGCAAATCTTTGATTCTCAGGAAATCCCGGAAGGAATTACTCCGGTAATTGCTGAGACCCTGGTCAAACCAACCCTGATCGCATTGACGAATGAAATCGAGGCACCGACAGTCTCCCGTCGCGAGTTTGCCATTTCCACACGCGGAGAAGTCAGCATTGACACCGCAATTCAATATGACATTGATGCTATGGCGCAGTTTTTCGTCACACTCGCAAACGTCGAATTGATACCCTTGTTACCGTACGTGTCGGTCGACTCGCAAAGCGAATCTGACGCAGACAACAGAAACGGTGGCTGGGGTGTTCTGTCCGAATATATTTCCAATGCTGCGTCGGCGATGCCTATCGAATCAGATTCAAACAACATCGCGGAAAATTCAACTCAGCGACAGGAGCGCGGATTGCAGTTCGAAAAAATACAGCGACCTGAACTTCCTCCTGTCCAACGTATCCGACCCGTCGAACGAGTTTCTGTTCTGCCCCCACGGGTTCTGCCCATGCGTATCTAGGGAACCTCTGAACAAATCTATGATCACTCTGGCTTGATCAGAGACTCCCCAGGCTTTCGTTTTACCAGTTATAACTCAATTGCGCGCCGACGGCATAATCCGGACTGTCCTCTGTCAGCCCCCAGACTCCGTAGCCCATGATTGACCAGGAACTCGACAGGTTCCAGCTGATGAATGGCAGAAAGTCGTGAATATCTTTTGAGAATTCGGATGCCGGTGCACTGTAGGTGTAAATGAGTCCTGCATTGATGGATTGCGATAGCGGACGACTGAAACCAAGCTCAACAAAAGCGGAATCCTCAAGCCCGGTAAATAAATCAGATTGACCTCGTACCCGATAACCCAGCGTGCCAAATAAGGTAATCCCGCCGACCAGTCTGGAAATATCCAGTTGCAGCGCGTAATCAGTTTCCCCTGTCCCCAGGCCTTTGGTTTCATCAGCTGTCGGAATCTTGGCCTCGAGAACCAGGTCAAAAAAAGGTCCCATTGCAGATGACGAGTCAAATTGATAAGTCACCCTGGCGATGCTGTCCCCAATTCCGTTGGACGACACCTGTTCACCAGTTGAACGAGCACGGGTAACGCCTCCGACATTGACCAGCACATTTCCAAGCCCGTCGATTTCCAGATGCGGTACTGTCAGCTGAAAACCCCAGTTGTCGCCCTGATAGGCGTAACTAACTGGGAAGTATTTGATGCGCGTCTCCGTATCCTCACCGTAATCTCCAGCACTATAATAAGTACCTGCGGAAACCGTATGTTTTTTAACACTATTTTCCTGTGCCAATACAGAGCGGTCAGAAATCAGCAGGAGCGAAATACAGGGCAACAAAAGCAGAATCAGTCTCATAAGTCCCGGTAACCGATAGTAATTGATAAGGCGCACAAGAGCCCGAAAGCTACAACTGTGTACGACCTCAAGTCAAAGAGTCCATTCAATTTATGACCTGAACAGCCATTTAACCAACGCAGGGCGCCAGAAGGACCTTAGGATTTCTGTTGCCTTAAATATGGTGATAGAGGTCACGAACACGCCATATTTGTAGGATTTAGGCTGTTGGTAGCAAGTAGAACTGTCCGGTTTTATAGTACGTTAGTTGTCCGCTTTTTATTTGCAGTGAAAATCGATGGTGGCGTTGCCCACTCTGGCGTTCCACCGATCAAGTGGCGAAGCGGAATTACGCCACTTTCTTGATTTTACTCTTGAGCTCTTCGACGCTCATTCGTGTGCCCTCTGCACTGTAGTCAGCCAACTTTCTGGGGCCATGGAAAACTGCCAGACTGCCATCGGGGTACTCATGTATTCGCACCTTGCTTCGGATGTAATGACCACTGCACGGATCCGGTGGCAGTTGTAGCTTTAGGCCTTGATAGGCGACACAGCTGTCCTTGCCCACCTGACGCTCTGTTTGAAGACACAGGACGGGTATCGAGCAACGGAACAAACGCGGTGCCCGACTCTCTGGCGCTGGTTTGGAACCTCTGGTTAAAAGCAGGCAGAAACTCGGTTTCCAGAAACCGGTTAGCCTGCGCCATATCGACGATGCCCTGAAGCGCTAACTCCTGTGGCAATCGGCCTTGCAGGGTTTTGAATAGACGCTCGCTGCGCCCTCGGGCCTGCGGGGAATACGAGGGAATCATCTGGATACCCAGCTGCTGCATGGCCCGACCAAACTGAGTGAGGCGGGTTTTATCAACCTTGCCACCGGCCTCGGGAGTGAGCCAGTAGTGGCTGCCACGATCGGAGTAAAAACTGCTGAACAACCCGTGGCGGGTAATGGTCTCGCGCACACCGCGAAAACTGCTCAACGTCCCTTCCTCCTCGACAAAGAAGCAGGAGTACACACGGCTGGTGGCATCATCCATGGTGATGATCAAATCCCAGTACACCCCTGGCACCCACTGGTGCGTGGAGCCATCCTGATGAATTAACATGCCCGGTAACGGGGCTCGCTCTCGCCGTTTACGGTAAGTCCCCTTGCGTTTGCCCTTGGTGATTACGCCCTTGCTCTGCAACGTGTTCTTGACCCAAGTATACGATCGGACGCCCTCGTGGGTTCGTCGATAGTGCTCATGAAAGTGCTTGAGGTTCC
>JBBDXV010000246.1:0-3900 GCA_040902165.1 Pseudohongiellaceae bacterium | reverse complement strand
CGCGTTTGAGCTTGGTGTCGGTCGCCCGATACACCTCGCCCATGCCGCCGACGCCGATGCCAGCAATGATCTCGTATGAGCCAAGTCTGGAGCCGTTTGAGAGGGTCATGTTATCTATTATTCTTTCCGCAGAGACTGTGTCCCTGATCGGGATTTCCATAAGCGTTGGATCATACGTGGAGTAGTCGCTTACTGTCTAAATATACTTTGTTCAACTCCTTCTTACGGCCACCATTGCTGCAGGGCGACGACTGGTTCCTGCGATGAAGCGTTTGCAAAGCAGCGGCAGAGTTGGCAACCTTGGGCACCGAACAATCAAATAAGTGAGGTCCCGTCATGTCGCTGCGTAAACTAATTCCGGCTTTGGCTGCTTGCTGTCTATGGCCCCTGCTTGCTCAGGGCGCAGAAATTGAACGTGTCGGTACCTATGATTTTCCGACCTCCACTACCAATGCCGAAGCACAGGAGCAGTTTCTGCTTGGCGTCGGCTACCTGCACAGTTTTGGCACGACCCAGGCACAGGCGGCATTCCGCCGCGCACAGGAACTCGATCCGGATTTCGCGATGGCCTATTGGGGAGAAGCGTTTACCTATCAGCATCCGTTCTTCGGTGCAGTAAGTGACGGGCCCGGCGAGGCACTGCAGCGATTGGCGGCCACACCCGAACTGCGGCTAGCCAAGGCACCGAATGACAAGGAAAAGGGATTTCTCAAGGCTGCCGAAGCCTATGCGCTCACGCCAGGCGGCATGGCCGAACGACGCATCGCCTGGAATCAAGCCATGGCTGAGCTCTATGCCCGCTATCCGGATGACGATGAGGTCGTCGCATTCTACGTTGTATCTACCCTGGCAGCAGCTGGCCATTCCGGCGCTTTGCGGGAGCGCATGAACATGCAGGCTGGCGCCCTGGCTCTGGAGTTGTTCAAGAAGAATGACAATCATCCGGGTGCCGCACACTATGTTATCCATGCCTTCGATGACCCCATTCATGCCCCGATTGCGCTGGAAGCAGCAAAGAAATATCGGGATATCGCCCCTGCCGTTTCTCACGCCCGCCATATGCCCTCGCACATTTTCATTCAACATGGTATGTGGGACGAGGTGGCCATGTGGAACGAATCAGCGTTCCAGGTAGCAAGGGAATTGTGGAAACCGGGCGATGAGGTAGGCGAACAGAATCATGCCACTGACTGGGGTCAATATGGTGATCTGCAAAGAGGCGACCTGGCCCGTTCCCGGTTGTGGATCGAACGCGCTGAGCAGACACTCGCAGAAAATCCCGGCGATGGCCGTTCCCGCAGCACTCTGACGACGGTGCAGGCGCGCCATACCATCGAAACCCAACAGTGGCAACTGGCCGAACTCAGCGATGATCTGAATGCGGATCAGTTACTGGCTCTGGGAATGAGCGCGGCCAACCTGGGTGAATTGGAGCTGGCCGACAGGATCGCCGCACGTCTGGCAGAGCTGGCGCAAGAAAGCCCAGGCAATGACAATCTGCAGATCATCCATGCCGAAATCGCGGCACTGGCCAAATCCAAACGTGCAGAGATATTAATGCGCGAAGGCATGACCAACAATGTTCAACAGCTGAGGGCAGAAGCGCTGGTGCTGCTGGCAGATGCTATCGCCCGGGACGAGCGTGGTCGCCTGCCCAATGGTGCCGCCAATCCATTGAAGCCGATCCACGAACTGACTGGCGAGATACACCTTGGATTGGGTCTGGCGAAGGACGCGGCCGCATTGTTTGAAACTTCCCTGCTGCGACTGCCCAATCGACCCCTGTCCCTGCTCGGCGCGGCCCGCGCTTATGCAGAACTCGGTGACAAAGAGAAAGCCGATGCCAAATATGAGCAACTGCTTTCCATCTGGAACGATGACTCCATGTCCCCGGTGCAGGAAGCGAAGCGTTTTGTGGCCAATAACTGAGGGAGTCTATCGACGACCAACCCCCGGCATCCAAAAAAATCCAGATTGAATCCCGACAAGAGGACCATGCCATGTTCAACCGCCGCATTTTTCTGCAGCATTTATTTGCCTGTCCGACGGCGTGACCGGCTGGGTGGATAGGGAAGTATTACGCCGCGCACAGGAAGTTGCTTCGTCCTTTGATCTGCCGGTGATGATTCATATGGGTCAGTCAGCCACGTCGATGGGCGAGTTGATTAAACTGTTGAAACCCGGTGACATCGTCACCCATATGTATGCACCGCCGCCGAATGCGATCGTCGATGATAGCGGACGCATATTACCGGAAATTCTGGAAGCGCGACGTCACGGAATCTGGTTCGATGTCGGCAATGGCTCAACCGACAGGCGATCACTCCGCAGACAATAGGTGTAGAGTCCATAACCGTACGTATCGCGCAATTCACTATTGGCCGCACCGAGGCAGGGCAGCAGTTCATGGGCCAGCGCATCGGTTACGATGCGAGTGTCTTCCCGGCTGCCATAGACTTCCTGCCAGAAGGTCAGATTTTCCGCAGTGGCAGCGCAGTCGGCAGCAGGTTGGGCGTTAGAACTGGCGGGCAGGAGTGCCAGAGTGCCGATACCGAGCAGTCCCGCCAGGCCATAACTCAGAATATTCATGACACTGATTCCGGGTGCAATTTTGCTTGCCGCCTATTATGCATGGTCTGGCACGGGCAGTGGAGTCTGCTTATCAAAATGGTGTAAACCATTCTCCTGAACCCATCGTCGAGCTTCATATTGCAAGCAGGGGGAGTGCTATGGATGCACAATTGTTTGTAGATAGTGTGGTGGCGATCAATATCGTCGGCAGTGTTTATGTTTCCGTATTGACCGGGCTGTGGCTGTACCGTCGACGCATGGAGCGACCACGGCACCACCCATGTGATCTTCGAACCCTTGAATCGCCCCGGCTTCTCTGGAGACTCAGTTGTGTGAGTCAAGCCGCCATGGCTGACTCTGTAAGTTGTGCATAATACCTCAGTTCGAACTCGGCTGGCGGGATATGACCAATCGGTTCCAGTAGTCGTCGATTGTTGAACCAGTCCACCCATTCCAAGGTTGCATATTCTACTTCGTCAGGACCCTTCCAAGGTCCACGCCGCCGGCTCGCCACAAACTGCCGGTTCACCCGATCCCGCGGCCGCCACAGGCTTTCATCCGACACCGTAGTCCAGCACTTCGCTCCGCGTCTTGCCCCGTAAAGGCCCAGGCGTTGCATCAAACGCTCTACCGTACACCGCGCCACGCCAATCTGCTCGCGGTTCAATTGTCGCCAGACCTTGCGCACACCATACACTTGCAGGTTTTCATCCCACACGCGCCTGATCTCCGGTTCCAGTTCCCGGTCACGCTTGACCCGCACCGGCAGCCGCGACGGATACTGTTCCCGGGCTTTGTATTCATAGTAACTGGAGGGGGCTATCGGCAATTGCTCGCAGAGCGGCTCGACCCCGTACTCAGCCCGGTGTACATCGATAAACGACACCATCATCTCGGTCGGCGGTCGAGCTCCGCCTGGGCGAAAAAAGCCGATGCCTTGCGCAGAATCTCGTTCGCCCGTTTCAACTCCCGGTTCTCGCGTTCGAGTTCCTTGAGTCGATCACGATCCGAACTACTCATCCCGCTGCGCCGGCCTTGGTCAGTCTCTGACTGCCTCACCCAGCGTCGCAGGGATTCTGCCGTGCATCCCAGCTTCTTCGTTATCGATACCATGGCTGCCCATTGCGATGGGTACTGTCCTTGCTGGTCAAACACCAATCGCACTGCTCTTTCCCGGTCTGCCGGGGGATAACGCTTGCTTGTTTTCATCACTCCATCCTCTCAAAGAATAGAGTCTCCGGTAAACCCAGGGCGATTCAAAACTTACTCGTGCCTCATATTATATTCTGCGTGATCAGAAGCCCTTTGAACTGACGCTTCTATTTCGCT
>JBBDXV010000245.1:0-3903 GCA_040902165.1 Pseudohongiellaceae bacterium | reverse complement strand
ATACTCTGGTATGCGCCGGACCAGGATTACGGCCCCAAGCTGTCGGTTTTTGTACCTTTTTTCGGGGTTGAAGCCGCGACCATCACCGCCGCCAGTCGACTCGCTGCGGCCAATAATTCCGTGGTTATTTTTTACCGCCATTATCGACGCCCGGATAACGCGGGGTATCTTCTGGACTTCAGCCCTCCGGTCGACAATTATCCCAGTGGCGATGATGTGGCAGATGCCATTAGAATCAACGGCATTATTGAACAGGCCATTCGCAAGCATCCGGAACAGTATCTGTGGATGCACAAGCGCTTTAAAACCCAGAGGGCCGGCAAAGCAGCGCGGCCCTATAAAAACTATAAAGACCAATGAATCAGTTTCAACGTTTTTCCTGGCAACAACCGGACATTCGCTTATACGCGGTAGCTGCCAGCCTGTTGATTTCGGTTTTAACCTATCTGACCCGCACAACGCCCAATGATGATGCCTTCATCTATATACGTACTGCCGAGATATTTCTGGATGACGGCCTTGCTGCAGCCTTCACACATTATCAGTGGGCGGCCTATCCTGTTCTGATTGGAAGTATCAGCAGGGTTGTCGGAATCGACCTGTTCAGTGCAGCTTATTTATTGAATGGTTTGTTCTATGGTGTGCTGGTCTATGCCTATCTTAGCATCATGGCACAAATCGACAGCTCCCGCCGTGTCATGTTGCTGGCTGCCGTTACTCTGCTGGTTTATCCCCAGTTCAACGAGTTCCGCCAGGAAGTAATACGGGATAGTGGTTTCTGGGCTTTTTCCCTGTTGGCCTTGTGGCAGCTGATCCTGTTTGGCAATAACAGGTCATTCCGTCACATCATGTATTTTGTAATTGCAATGCTGGCGGCAACAGCGATGCGAATTGAAGCATTGGTCTATTTGCTGACAGTCCCGGTGATCTTCTATTTTGACGAACGGATGAAGTCAAGCGAGCGCCGCAGATTCGTGGCAACTTATCTGGGTCTGGCTTTGACGTTTATGCTGGTGCTTTATCTGATCTTGCTGGGATTGGGATTAAACCTGGCACAGCTCATTTTTGGCTTTGTGTCGATCTATGGCGTATTTGTCCGGGATTTTCTGTTCCCGGATGCAGATCGTGCTGCGGAGGTTGCTGTCACTTTGTTCAACGATCACGCCGCCAACTACTCCAGCGAATATATTGCCCTGTTCATGCTGACCGGTCTGATTGCCATCTTGCTTGCCAATCTGTTCAACGGGATCGGCGGACCTTATTTGATCGTCCTTGGAATTGGCGTAGTGAAACGCTTTGTTTCCCTGCCGCGTCATGTTGCATTGCCAATGATCGGCTTCATGTCGGTGAATCTTGTCATACTGTTCGTCTTCGTATTGATTACCCGTTATCTCACCAGTCGCTACACCATGCTGTTCTGTATCCTGCTTTCCATGCTGGTACCGCTGGTGCTGGATCGGGTTTTGGTCTGGGCGACAGAAGTAAAGCGGGAAGTCCTGGTTTTCAGACTCGTGGTGTTCTTCCTGTTTTATTGTGCTATCGATGCCTATATCAGTTTTGGTGAAAACAAATCCTGGGTTTATGATGCTTCAGACTGGATAGTTGCCAACAGCGACGAAGACACGCTACTGGTGACCAATAATATTACCATCGCTTATCAGACCGGCAAGGTGGCAGAGTACGAGCTAACCACTCGCAATCTGAGTCCGGAACAGATAATCGGCGCGGTACCGAGCAGTGTTATAGCGGTGGAATTGAATTATTTCATGGAGCAGTTGCTGGCTGAGCAGAGTATTAGCCAGCGCCTGGAAAGAGTGATGGCATTTCCGAGTTTAACCGAACCCGGACTGGTCGTTTATCGCCGCAACACCCTGCCTTGATTGTCGCTATTGGATTCAATTCAGGGGCAGGCCTTCATCCTTCCAGCGCAACAGACCCCCATTGATACTGGCGACCTGCGCCTTACCGGCCGCCTTTAGAATGTTGTAAGCCAGCACCGAGCGCTTGCCGGAACGGCAGATCGTCATTATCGGTTTGTCAGTCTGCACTTCCCCAAGCCGGTCACGCAACTCGTTGATCGGAATCATCTGGGCGCCATCAATCATCACGCCTTCCTCTTCGATCTCGACCCTGGTTCTCACATCCAGCACATGGATAGTGTTCATGTGGGCAGCCACCCATTGCGGTGAAATTTCCTGAATTCCGCCGTAAGTTGTGACCACCGGCGCCCAGTCCGGCTGTTTTGGGAGTTTGTCATCCTCTGGTCGTCCAGCCTTGAGATTGGCCGGCACCGCATGGGCAATCTGTTTTGGGTGGGGCAGATGCATGTTCTCCATATAACCGACGAAATCCCCTTCATTGGCACGACCACCGATACGCGGATTGAGTGCTTTCTCCTCACCTATGCTACTGGATGTACGACCGGAGTAATCGTGGGCGGGATAAACGATGCAATCTTCCGGCAGGGAAAACAGTTTGTCCTTGATCGAGTGATACATTCTCTGGGCAGATCCCTGCTGAAAATCGGTACGACCACAACCACGAATCAGCAGACAGTCGCCGGTGAAAACCATGGAGCGATCGCCCAACACAAAACTGATGCAGCCGTCCGTATGTCCCGGGGTTTCGATGATTGTCAGTGAGTAAGTGCCAAACACCACCTCATCACCGTCAGACAAAGCGCGATTCAATGGATTGATTCCGGAGTATCTGGAGGCAAGCAGCTCACAGCCGGTTGCCAGCTTGAACAACCATCCGCCGGTAACATGATCGGCATGACAGTGGGTTTCCAGACAGGCAAGCAGTTTAAGATTCAGCTCCCGCACCAGGGACAGATCTCGTTCATGCTGTTCATACACTGTGTCGATGAATACTGCCTGGCGCGTTTCCGGATCGGCCAGCAGATAGGACCAGGTTCCTGAAGCCTGATCGAATAGTTGTTTGAAAATAATTGTTTGAAGCATGAACAACACCTGCGCCTTGTGAATCAGGAGTGCATACTATCACGACGCCGCTGATGCGTAGCCCTGTTTCAGTTTCTCGGCGCAGTCTTTCAAGGCTGATTGACACACATCAATATATTTTGGCTGGGTAATAAAGCCATGCAACATGCCGGCATAGAGCTGATGAGTCACTGCGACGCCAGCTGCGCGAAGTTTATCAGCATAGGCAATGCCTTCATCCTGCAGCGGGTCGAATCCGGCGGTGATTACATGGGCCGCCGGTAGTCCGCTGTGATCTGTCGCGTGCAGGGGCGAGGCCTTCCAGTAGCAGGGATCAGTGTCCGGCGCCAAATAATTGCCGTGAAACCAGTGGATCAACTTTGAGGTAAGCAGATAACCTTCACCGTAGGTCTTGTGTGAGGGAAAGGACTCGGTCATATCGGTGCCGGGATAAATCAAAAGCTGAAATATGACTTCTGGTCCCTCTGCGTCCCGCGCAGTCAGACAGGTGACTGCCGCCAGATTACCTCCGGCGCTGTCACCACCAACCGCAATGCGCTGTACATCTCCATCAATGGCTTTTGCGTTTTCCACGACCCAGCACAGCGCAGCATAGGCATCATCGGCAGCCGCAGGAAAGCGATGCTCGGGACCCATACGATAATCCACCGCCACGACTATGCATTCGGCGCCGACACAGAGATGACGACAAACAGCATCGTGACTGTCGAGGGAACCGATGGTATAGCCGCCGCCATGGTAAAAAACCAGAATAGGAAGATTGCTTTGGTTAACCGCGCGATAGTAGCGCAGCGGGATTTCACCAGCTGGCCCTGAGATTTTGAAGTCTTTTACTTCCACAGGCTGCGGCGGCTCACCTCGTCCTGCTTCGCAGGCCTTATCATAAAGATTGCGCGCCGTAACCGGATCAAGTGTGTCATAGGGCGGAATGCCGGACTCC
>JBBDXV010000244.1:0-3907 GCA_040902165.1 Pseudohongiellaceae bacterium | reverse complement strand
AGCATGCGCAGGGAGGTATCAGCCAACAGGTTGGCTACGTCCTGTTTCACCTGATCGCGCCGCGCCGTATCGACCCGGTCAATCTTGCTGATGACTACACAGCCCTGATTGACGCCCAAAAGATCCAGAATCGCCAGGTGTTCACGGGTCTGGGGCATGATGCCGTCATCTGCCGCGATGACCAGCATACAGGTCTCCACCATGCCGACACCCGCCAGCATATTGGCAGTGAAATCAACATGGCCGGGCACATCCACAAAGGCGATGGATTTATGCCGCGTGTCACTATTGGTCGAGTCGACAAACGGCAGATAGGCGAAACCCAGATTGATACTCAGGCCGCGGGATTTTTCCTCGGCCAGCGTGTCGGTATCGGTGCCGGTGATCAGTTTCACCAGGGTGGATTTGCCATGATCCACATGGCCGGCAGTAGCAATAGTCAGAGTATCCAGCGTGGAGTTCATACTGTTCCAGACGGCGATTCCATTCGCCTGAGCAAATACAGATACAGCCGCAATAGACTTAGCCTGGCGCAGTTGGGGCTTTCGACCTGCCATAGCGGACTATCAGATAAATCATGAACAGCGCAATCAGGCCGGCGACGATGAACCCGGCGTTAAACGGACCGGAGTCGAGATTGACGATGCCATAACCGATGGCACCGGTGATGCCGGCATAATAGACAAACGGCAACAGGGTTTTGCGTATCACCGCACCTTCCTTGCCAATCAAACCGACAACGGCAGAGGCGGCCACCACATTGTGAACGCAGATGATATTGCCGGAAGCGCCACCCACCGCCTGCAAGGCAACGATCCAGGTGGGATCGACTGCGATACGCTCACCGACGCCGAACTGGAACAACGCAAACATCATATTGCTGACTGTGTTACTGCCGGCAACAAAGGCACCCAGACCGCCGATGAAAGTGGAAAAGAACGGCCAGGCAGAACCGGCCAGGGTCGCGACCCCCTCAGCCAGTGCAATTGGCATCTGGTCATAGCCTGCGCTGCCGCCACTGGTATTTATAAACACCTGCACCATCGGCACGGTAAAAAGCAGTGCGGTGGAGGCCGGCAACAGGGTACGCCCGGAATCACGCCAGGCACGTCGATATTCTGTCTTGCTCATGCGATGCAGAAAGAAGGTCGCCAGCGAGGCGATGATAAAAATACTGCCTGGCGACCAGAGCGGTTGAAACGTCGCGTTTATGCCGGTGGAAAAAATATCCCGCCAGGCGAGCGTGACCCATTGATGCTGAAGATAACGCGCCATGCCCATCCACGGTAATCGGGTAAGCACCAGCAATAGCGCGACGATCAGATAGGGTGACCAGGCCCGTACCAGCGACATGGCCGGTTTGCTTTTGTCATCTTCCATCGGTGCCTGCAATCCGGTCCAGTCGGCATCCCAGTTTTCCTTGCGGTCGAAATCCCAGGCATGTTCGCGATCCGGCACCAGGAATCCTTTGCGCGCCGCGCTTACGACAATTGCCAGACCGATGAGGCCGCCGAACATGGAGGGAAATTCCGGCCCCAGCAGGTTCGCGACGATGATATAGGGAATGGTCATCGAGAACGCGGCAAACAGCGCGAACTTCCAGATCTTCAGACCCTCGGCAAAGGAACGATTGGCACCGAAGAAGCGGGTCATCGTCGCCGCGACGATGAGAGGTATAAAGGTTCCGGCCAGCGCATGAATCAGGGCCACCTTGATCGCGATAAAGTGCAGGAACTGACGCCATTCCTCAAACCCGCGATCCATCGCGTACTGCAGCATTTCCGGATCTGCCGACAGTCCGGTGTTCACGCCCACCAGGATCGGCGTACCAATTGCGCCAAAGGATACCGGTGTACTCTGAATGATCATGCCCGCGACCACGGCAGCCATCGCGGGAAATCCCAGACCTACCATCAAGGGTACCGCCACTGCGGCAGGCGTACCGAAGCCGGCGGCTCCTTCTATAAATGAACCAAACAGCCAGGCAATGATAATGACCTGTATGCGGCGATCCGGTGTGATGTCCGAAAATCCCTTGCGAATTGCGGTGATGGCGCCGCTTTGCTGCAGTGTATTCAGCATCAAAATAGCGCCAAAGATGATAAAGATGAGGGACGCTGCGACGACCAGTCCATTAATAGTGGCCGCCATCACCTGGAGCAGCGAAACCTGCCAGATAAACAGCGCCAAAATCACGGCGACAATATAGGAAATCGGCATCGCGCGGCTCGCCGGCCAGCGCAACATGACCAGGAATACCGCTACAGAAAGGATTGGCAATATGGATATAAAGGCAAGCAAACCAGTATTCATCGTTATTTTTCTCTGGCGTGAAAGACCTGCGGAGCTTAACAAATAAAAGTAGCCGATGACAGGAGCTCAGTGCCGGGGTTTAAGCTCACCACTAACTATGAATTTTGGCGCACTGTGGTGGGAAAAACCGTGGATTGACGCGCTGTGGGTGGTAGAAACCGCGACACGCCGTAAACCCATCCCTGGGGGCTCGGGAGCGGCATCCATGCCGCTCACGGTCGCTGTTTCTACCACCCACATCGCGTCCTGTAGTTCGGTGCTGGTTTCTTAAACCGACCGCGCTACGTTTGTCAGATCAGTGGTAGTTTGCTCATTGAACGCCGCAATATGTAAGCTCCTGAAATCGGTACCGGCGGCGGCGGGAAAAACCGCGAAATTGCGCACCACGGGAGAGTGGTTCAGCGTGATCTTGTCGGGTTGCGGTAACCTCCAGCATGACCCAAGCGCTTGTTGAATTCGGCACCAAATCAGAGGACGTGATGTGGCAGGTTGGAACGAGCGACCGTGAGCGGCATGGATGCCGCGACCGAGCCTACAGGGACGTATTCACGGCGTGTCGCTGGTTCCAACCTGCCACAGCGCGTCAATCACGGTTTGTCTTTTCTGCGTTTGTTTCCGTCCCGGCGTGTCAATCCACGGTTTTTCTGTCCAGACGTGGCCCGTCAACCGTTGGACACCGGCACCAATAAGGTTTTTAATGCGCGTCAGACTTCCTGAAGGAGAAGGACATGGAAATTTCTACCATTGTGATACTTGTCATCATTGCCGTGCTGGGTTTTTACCTGATAGGTATTTACAACCAGCTGGTAAGCCTCAAGAATCGGTATTTGAATGCATTCGCCCAGATAGAAGTGCAGCTGAAACGCCGCTACGACCTGATACCCAATCTGGTCGAAACTGCCAAAGGTTATATCAAGCATGAACGGGAAACGCTGGAAGCAGTGATTGCCGCACGTAATGCAGCGTCAGCAGGATTGGCGGCAGCGGCGGCAGACCCCGGCAATGCGGCAATGATCAAGGAACTGGCAAGCAAGGAAGGAGCGCTGACTGGTGCGCTCAACCGGTTCAACGTTGTGATGGAAGCCTACCCGGACCTGAAGGCCAACCAGAACATGATGCAGCTCAGCGAAGAACTGATCAGCACAGAGAACAAGGTGGCGTTTTCACGCCAGGCTTTTAATGACCAGGTGATGACCTATAACACCTACAGACAGAGTTTCCCACCGGTAATAGTTGCACCAATATTTGGTCACGCGACAGATGCCGGCCTGCTTGAGTTCGAGGACAGCGCCGCCATTCAAGAGGCACCGAAAGTCACTTTTTAACAAATGGACTTTTTCAGTTCACAAGACAAAGCCCGACGGAATACCGGCCGCCTGATTTTACTTTTCAGCGCGGCCGTCTTGTCATTGATTGTCATCACCAACGTTTTGGTGATGGCGGCATTCGGCGTGATGGAATCCGGCGACGTCTACAGCGAATCATTCTGGTCCATGTTCCTTGGTATCAGCGCCGTGATAGTGGCAGTGGTACTGGCGGGCAGCCTGTACAAGAAGTCGGCACTGGCCGGTGGTGGCGCCCGGGTCGCGGAAAT
>JBBDXV010000243.1:0-3973 GCA_040902165.1 Pseudohongiellaceae bacterium | reverse complement strand
CAAAGTGAAATTCTCAAGTCGCTGCCGTCGTTGCCCGAAGCAGACAGCCAGAAGACAGGACGCGCAGACATCAAGGCCAATCTATGAGTTACATCACCAAACCCAAATTCAAACACCCGCAGCTGAAGGTCAATGAACTGGGGCTGACGCATCGCGATTACGAAGGATCATTGACGACGCTTTGCGGCGGCTGCGGTCATGACTCCATCAGCGCCGCGATTATTCAGGCGGCCGCAGACATGTCGCTGCCACCACACCGGGTTGCCAAACTGTCCGGTATCGGCTGTTCGTCAAAAATACCGGCTTATTTCCTCAGCAAGTCCCATGGCTTCAATTCCGTCCACGGTCGCATGCCGTCCGTCGCGACCGGTGCCAACCTGGGCAACAAGGAACTCTATTACCTGGGCATCTCGGGCGACGGAGACAGCGCCTCGATCGGGCTCGGCCAGTTCTGCCATATCGTCCGCCGGCGCGTCAATATGCTCTATATCGTGGCTAACAACGGCACTTATGGTTTGACCAAGGGTCAGTTGTCCGCGACTGCGGATCTGGGTTCAAAAACCAAATCCGGTGAAGAGAGCCGGTACGACAATATCGATATGGCGACCCTGGCGATAGAGCTCGGCGCCAGTTTCGTGGCACGCAGTTTTTCCGGTGACAAGAAGCAGCTGGTGCCATTGATTCAGGCTGGTCTGAGCCACAAGGGTTTTGCCTTTATCGACGTCATTTCTCCTTGCGTCACCTTCAATAACACCGACGCCTCTACCCACGGCTACAAGAACACCTGGGAAAACTATATCGCGCTGAGCAATATCGACTTTGTCCCGATGAAGGACGAAATCACTACCAGTTACCGGGTCGGCGAGGACAAGGAAATTACCCTGCACGACGGATCAGTGATTCATCTGCACAAGACCAGTGACAAATACGACCCGTCTGACAGGGAAAATGCGCTGCATCACATCAATTCATTCAAGAAGCAGGGCAAGATCGCGACCGGTCTGCTCTATATCAACCAGAATATATCTGATCTGCATGAAGTGCTGGACACGGTAGACAGGCCGTTCAATTCGCTGACCACACATGACCTGTGTCCCGGCAACGAAGTCCTGCAGACCATCAATGACACGTTTCGTTAAATCTTAACTGAACAGTCGGAAAAACCAGTTCCGTTCGAGTTCCCGTTTGCAGTTCCCATACTGTGAGCGAAAGCGGTCGGCATTGGCTTGCACCTGGTATGCCGTCTCGATCAGCCATGGCTTGTCACTGTAGGTGCGGCGCGCATAACCGGCGTTACCTTCGTGATAGGCCAGATACAGATTCGCCGCGTCATTCGGATCAATGCGATTGGTGCGGATGCTCATCGCGTTGTACCAGCCAATAAAATCAATCGCATCTCCGAAATTGTTACGGCGGGCGCCGCGATTGCCGGTGGCGCTGATGTAATCATTCCAGGTCGTCTCCAATGCCTGCGCATAACCATAGGCGGTGGACGGTCGTGGGCCGGGGAATATCCACAGGAAGCGGGTTCGTTCGGGTTTGGCGCGACCCTGAAAGGTCGATTCCTGATGTATAAACGCCATCGCGACGGGTACCGGTACGCCCCAGCGGTCTTCGCTGCGTTCGGCGGCGCGGTACCAGCTGCGGCGGTCTTCGAACATGTCGCAGACATTCGCGACATTTCTTGGCTGTGAAGCGACGCAGCTGGTGAGCAGCATGGTAGTCAGGATCAGTGTGTTGCGGATCTTCATAGTCTCATTATCGTTGTGAATTAGCTGAACCTTAGATTAATGGTTCAGTGATAGGGGCGGGTCACCCGGGGAAACTCGGTCAGTTTGCTTCAGTGATAGGGGCGGGTCACCGGTATATTGAAACTGCGACACGCCGTAAATACGTCCCTGTAGGCTCGGTCGCGGCATCCATGCCGCTCACGGTCGCTGTTTCAATACACCGGCACCCCACCCCTCTTGTCCGCTGCAAAATTCCTACTGCTCACACTCGACGTTCCGATCACTGGCACTCCGCCGCCGCTGCTCCGCTGCCGGATTCCCGTCCTATTTGGCTACATTGCAGAGTCAGGTTTTAGTTCTGATATATCGCGCGACTTGAGTTCATCACTGAACTTGAGGGCCGTGATCCACAGACAGATTCAGCGACCGTGAGCGGCATGGATGCCGCGACCGAGCCTACAGGGATGTATTTACGGCGTGTCGCGGAAGCTGCCTGTGGATCGCGGCCCTACGCAGGAGTGTTTTTAACTACGCGTCCTTGCAGGATTCAAGCAGCGAAATGAAATCCTGCTCATCGATGATTTTCACATTTAGTTCGCGCGCCTTGTCGAGCTTGGAGCCGGCGCCAGGACCGGCGATGACGCAGTCGGTGTTTTTGGACACACTGCCGGCGACCTTGGCGCCGAGTGCGATGAGTTTCGCCTTGGCCTCATCACGCGTCATCTGTTCCAGCGTACCGGTTAATACAAAGGTCTGGCCAGCGAGAGACAGCCGGGTCGCAGTCTTGTTGATCGCTGGCCAATGAATGCCACTGGCGCGAAGCTTTTCGATCAATGCGACACTCTCCCGGTTGGCAAAGAAGGTGACGATATGCCCGGCAACGATCGGACCGATATCAGGGACTTCAAGCAAGTCAGCTTCAGAGGCGCTTTCGATTTTATCCAGATTGCCAAAATAGTTAGCCAAAGCCAACGCCGTCGCTTCACCCACTTCGCGAATCCCCAGCGCATAGAGGAATTTGGGCAGAGTGGTAGCGCGGGATTTTTTGATGGCTGCGAGCAGATTTTCGGATGATTTGCTTCCCATCCGCTCCAGCGCCGACAACTGCTCCAATTGCAGCTTGTAGATGTCGGCGACACTGTTGAGCAAGCCAAGGTCGACCAGCTGATCGATCAGTTTGTCACCGAGACCTTCTATATCGATCGCCGAGCGCGAGGCAAAGTGACGGATGGCTTCTTTGCGCTGGGCCGGACAGATCAAACCGGCGCTGCAGCGAAACAGGATGTCGCCGTCTTTCTCGATTGCCGAACCACAGGCCGGGCACTGCTTCGGGAGTTTGATCTTGCGCGGAGATAGGTTTGGAATGCTGTCGATGACTTTGACGATCTTGGGAATCACATCCCCTGCCCGCCGCACGATGACCGTATCGCCGATACGCAGGCCCAGCCGTTCGATCTCTGCCATATTGTGCAGGGTGGAATTGCTCACCGTGACGCCACCGACGAACACCGGTTTCAGTCGCGCGACCGGTGTGATCGTGCCGGTTCTCCCGACCTGGAATTCCACATCCTCCAGAACGGTTGAGACTTCTTCGGCAGGAAATTTGTAGGCCATCGCCCAGCGCGGCGTGCGGGCATTGCTGCCAAGCCGCTCTTGTAAACGCCGGTCATTGACCTTGATTACCGCGCCATCGATTTCATAGTCCAGCTGCGTACGCTTGTTCAAGAGCTGCTCACAATAGGCGAAGCAACCGGCGATATCTTTTACCACAGCCCTTTCGGGGTTTACCGGCAGGTCCCAGGTCTCCAGCAAATCGAACACCGCACTGAGCAGGTCCGGCATCGCGATGCCTTCCACCATGCCAACGCTGTAGCAATACATCTGCAGGGGCCGCTTGCCGGCGATACGGGGATCCAGTTGCCGCAGGGTACCGGCCGCGGCATTGCGTGGATTCACGAACAATTTCCCGCCAGTCTGTTCCGCCTCGCGGTTGACCCGCTCGAATCCGGATTTGCTGAGAAAGATTTCCCCCCGCACTTCCAGCAGCCGCGGTGCTTTCTTACCGCCGAGACGCAGGGGGATGGTTTTTATCGTGCGTGCATTATGGGTAATCTCTTCTCCGACCTCACCGTCGCCACGGGTTGCAGCACGTTCAAGCAGACCGTCACGATAAAGCAGACTGACGGCCACACCGTCGACCTTGGGTTCACAGCTGTATTGCAGGGGTTTGTCAGACTCGAGCC
>JBBDXV010000242.1:0-3980 GCA_040902165.1 Pseudohongiellaceae bacterium | reverse complement strand
CTGTTCGGTGGAGCCGGCGTGGGCAAGACCGTAACCATGATGGAATTGATCAACAATATTGCAACCGAGCACAGCGGCTTGTCAGTGTTCGCCGGGGTAGGGGAAAGAACCCGCGAAGGCAACGACTTCTATCATGAAATGCAGGAATCCAAGGTTATCGACCTCAAGGACATGTCCAAGTCAAAGGTGTCGATGGTCTATGGTCAGATGAATGAACCTCCTGGCAACCGACTGCGGGTAGCATTGACCGGACTGACAATGGCAGAGAAGTTCCGTGATGAAGGCCGGGACGTATTGCTGTTCATTGACAATATATACCGATATACCTTGGCAGGAACCGAAGTATCCGCACTGTTGGGCCGTATGCCGTCGGCAGTGGGATACCAGCCGACACTGGCAGAAGAAATGGGAGCATTGCAGGAAAGGATCACCTCGACCAAGACGGGTTCCATTACTTCCATACAAGCAGTGTATGTCCCAGCCGACGACCTGACTGACCCGTCTCCTGCCACTACTTTTGCGCACCTTGACGCAACCGTAGTGTTGTCACGTGATATCGCGGCACTGGGTATTTATCCTGCCGTCGATCCGTTGGATTCAACCTCACGACAGCTCGACCCGCTGGTTATCGGTCAGGAGCATTACGATACCGCCCGCGGCGTACAGTCCGTACTGCAACGCTACAAAGAATTGAAGGACATTATTGCGATTCTGGGTATGGACGAACTTTCCGAAGCAGACAAGCAAATTGTTTATCGTGCCCGGCGTATTTCCCAGTTCCTGTCACAGCCCTGTCACGTGGCGGAAGTGTTTACCAACCAGCCGGGCAAATACGTTTCACTGAAAGACACCATAGCAAGTTTCAAAGGAATTCTGGCGGGTGATTACGACCACCTGCCGGAGCAGGCATTCAGCATGGTGGGCTCCATCGAAGAAGCGGTGGAAAAAGCCGAGAAGCTGAAGAAGAAATAAGTAAAGGTAGGGACACTTATAACTTAATAACTTAACTTCGTCGGAATGTCGAATTTATGCCTGGTTAAGTTATAAGCGTCCCTACCTTACAGAGAAAAGGTTGATATGAGATGGCTATGACAATGCACTGTGACATCGTAAGCGCCGAGAAAAGTATTTTTTCCGGTCTGGTGGAAATGGTGGTAGCAACCGGAAGCCTTGGTGATCTTGGTATAGCGCCGGGGCACGCACCATTGTTGACCGGATTGATTCCCGGCCCGGTTCGGGTTGTGCTGCCTGGAGGGGAAGAAGAAGTCTTTTACGTCTCTGGCGGTTTCCTGGAAGTGCAACGTGGCGTGGTTACCCTCCTGGCTGATACCGCGTTAAGAGCAGGGGATGTGGATGAGGCCGCAGCAATGGAAGCCAAGGCCGAAGCAGAACGCGCGATGGCCAATCAGGAAGCTGATTTCGAGTATGGTCGTGCTGCCGCCCAGCTTGCCGAAGCTGCTGCCCAGTTGCGCGCCTTGCGACAAATGCGCAAATAAACATTGCAACAGCAACAACAGTAAAAACCGCAAAAACGTAAAAGGTAGCATCAGCTACCTTTTTTTTTGCTATTCTTGCAGCCTCATTACAGGAAAGATCCGGATCCTCGCCGTTATGCCCATCATCCACGCTGTAATTCTGGCAGCAGGCAAAGGCACCAGAATGTACTCCGATTCGCCGAAGGTGCTGCACCAGCTGGGCGGATTGCCCATGCTGGAGCATGTGATTCGCACAGCGCGCCAGATGGAGAATGTAAAGTTGCATGTGGTGACTGGTTTTGGCAGCCGGCAGATCTGCGATTATTTTACCGGACAGACAGACCTGAATTGGGTTACCCAGGAACAGCAGCTCGGAACCGGTCATGCGGTTGCCCAGGCCATGCCTTTTATCCCTGCTGATGACGCGATCGTCCTGGTGCTGTGTGGTGATGTTCCGCTGATCAAGGCATCCACTATTGCTGAGCTCGTCAACAACGCAGGCGCTGACAGCATGTCCCTGTTGACCCTGATCACTGAGACGCCTTTTGGTCTGGGGCGTATTCTGCGAGGTGTCGACAACCATGTGCAGGCGATAGTAGAAGAGAAGGATGCCGATGACGAGCAGCGCCGAATCAAGGAAATCAACACCGGGATCATGGCTATCCCGGCCAAACGGCTGTCGAAGTGGCTCTCACGTATCGACAATCGCAACAAACAGGGAGAGTATTATCTGACCGACGTGATTGCGCTGGCCGTCGCAGATGATTGCGCGATCCATACCAAGGTTATTCACGATCATTTTGAAGTACAGGGAATCAATGACAAATACCAGCTTGCACTGTTGGAGCGCCATTACCAGATGAACAAAGCGGAAGAACTGGCAAAACAGGGGACGACCCTGCGTGACCCGGCACGTATTGATATTCGCGGAGAGCTGATCTGCGGTCGAGACGTGGAGATTGATGTAAATGCAATTTTTGAAGGCAAGGTAAGGCTTGGTGACCGGGTTCATATCGGACCGAATGTGGTAATCAGGGACAGCGACATCGCCGCAGACAGCGAGATCCTCGCCAACTCGCATATTGAAGGAGCCAGTATTGGCGCGAAATGCCAGGTTGGTCCGTTTGCCCGTCTCAGACCTGGTGCGGTGTTGAGGGAGGGTGCAAAGATCGGTAATTTCGTTGAGATCAAGGCTTCCATTGTCGGAAAAGGCTCCAGGGCCAATCACTTCGCCTATATAGGTGATGCGGAGATTGGTGCTGGTACAAATATTGGCGCCGGCACCATATTCTGCAATTACGACGGTGCTGAAAAACACAAGACCATCATCGGCGACGGCGTATTCATAGGCTCTAACAGCACTCTTGTGGCCCCGGTCACGATTGCTGCCAACGCATTTGTAGCTGCTGGCTCCACGGTCAACGGAGATGTACCCGCAGGCAATCTGGCAGTAGGGCGGGGCAAACAGCGGAATATCAGTGGCTGGAAAAGGCCACAAAAAAGACCGAAAACGGAATAGGAAGACAGTTTAAAGTGAGCAAATTATGTGTGGGATAGTAGGAGCAGTTGCGCAACGGGATGTAGCCGAAATACTGATGGAAGGGTTGAAGCGGCTGGAGTATCGCGGCTATGACTCTGCCGGCATGGCAGTGGTCAACAGCAAGAAGAACCTGGAATGCAAGAAAACGGTTGGCAAGGTCAAAACCATTGTTGATCTGGTAAACAAGTCAGGCGTCAACGGTCACCTGGGTATTGCCCACACGCGCTGGGCTACTCACGGCAAACCCAGCACCGACAATGCCCATCCCCACACTTCTCACGACGAACTGGCATTGGTGCACAATGGCATTATCGAAAACTATGAACCACTGAGAAACGGGCTAAAGAATGATGGCTATCAGTTCACCAGTGAAACTGATACCGAAGTTATCGTGCATATGATTCATCGCGCGATACACAAGAACAAGCTCACTCTGCTCGACGCAGTCAAATGGGTCATCAAGGAGTTAAGCGGTGCCTACGGCATCTGTGTCATTGACAAGAAACACCCTGATCAGATTGTTGCAGCTCGTAGCGGCAGCCCGCTCGTAGTCGGAGTGGGGATAGGCGAAAACTTTGTTGCGTCCGATCCGCTGGCATTGGGCCAGGTTACGGATCGCTTTATTTATCTGGAAGAAGGAGATGTGGCGCGGATAACCCGCCACGATATCGAGATCTGGCATGGCGACCGTAAAGTAAATCGCCCCATGGCTCGCATTGCCAGCAATATCGGTGAAGTGGACAAGGGTGAGTACGGGCACTTCATGCTGAAAGAAATTTTTGAACAGCCGCGTGCCATCAAGGACACGCTGGATGGCCGGGTGAGTGCGACCCACGTTCTGGAAGAAGCATTTGGTATCAAGGCCAAGGCCATATTCGACAAAGTAAAGATTGTACAGATAGTCGCCTGTGGCACCAGTTTCCTCGCCGGGGAAGTCGCCAAGTACTGGCTGGAAAGCATAACCA
>JBBDXV010000241.1:0-4005 GCA_040902165.1 Pseudohongiellaceae bacterium | reverse complement strand
TGACATTATCGTTGTCATCTGGCGACGCTGAACTTCTGATATCCGGTTATGCGGATGCAATATGAAAATATCGACATGGCTGGAATGGCGACATCCTTCCAGCGCTGCCGAGCCGGTATCTCCGGAAGTCGCGCCGAGTATGACCACGCGCTGGTTGTTCCTGGTCAGCACATGATCCAGCAGTCGACCGAGGACCTGCAGGGCGAAATCCTTGAATGCCAGTGTCGGGCCGTGATAAAGCTCCATTACCCAGTCATTGGGACCAAGCATGGACAGAGGTGCCACTGCTCGATGGGAAAATCCGGCATAACTTTCGTTTATGCAGCGCTTGAGGTCCGGTTGCGGAATCGCATCGGCACCAACAAAAGGAGAAATGATTTGCAATGCCAATTCCGGATAACTGAGCCCGGACATGGCGGCGATTTCGGCGGCTTTGAATTGCGGCAATTTATCCGGAACATAGAGTCCGCCGTCCGGTGCCAGACCAGTGAGCAGTACCTGTTCAAAATTTTTGGCGCCGGCCTCGCCGCGTGTGGAAATATACTTCATCTGTCTACCAATATTGATTGATTCGCCTGCGGATCAACGTGACTGCGCACCGTCAAGTTCTTCCATGCGAATCCGGATCACCTTGCCATCGACTTCATCAAGTGCCTCAATCGCTTTTATCGCCCGGTTTATCTGCCGCTCCTGGATCAGATCGGTCAATATAACGATCGGCACTTCTTTGGCGTCAGGTTCTGCGGGCTCTTTCTGTATCACTGCTTCTATGTTGATATTGTGTTGCTGCAGGACACTGGAAATCTTGGCCATCACACCCACCTTGTCGAGAGCCAGTATGCGCAGATAGTAGGCGCACTCAATGTCCTCTATATCCAGCACCCGCAAATCCGTGCGCAGTTCTGAAAAAGCCAGATAGGGTACGGTCTGCCGTCCGGCACTGTCGCCGGCCGTGATACTGCGCGCGATGTCCATTATGTCGGCCACCACGGATGATGCTGTCGCCTCGGCGCCAGCGCCGGCACCATAATAAAGCGTAGCGCCAACCGAGTTTCCCTTTACCAGCACCGCATTCATGACCCCATTGACATTGGCAATCAGGCGGCGTTTGGAAATCAGGGTTGGATGCACGCGCATTTCGACGCCCCTGGCAGAAATTCGTGCAATGCCAAGATGCTTTATGACGTACCCCAATTCATCGGCATAGGCCATATCGTCTGTGGTTATGGCGCTGATGCCTTCCTTGTAAACGCGATCAAACTGCAGGGCCATGCCGAACGCGATGGCTGACAGGATAGTCAATTTGTGTGCCGCATCGATTCCTTCCACGTCAAAAGTCGGGTCGGCTTCGGCATAACCAAGTCGCTGGGCTTCCTTCAGTACGTCGTTAAACTCCCGGTGTCGTGCAGCCATTTCGGTGAGAATAAAATTGCTGGTTCCGTTGATAATGCCGGCCAGCCATTGAATGGAATTCGCTGCCAACCCTTCCCGCAGTGCCTTGATGATGGGGATGCCGCCGGCTACGGCACTTTCAAATGCAACCACTACTCCTTTTTCCTCGGCCCGTGCAAAAATTTCATTGCCGTGAATGGCGATCAGCGCCTTGTTGGCGGTTACCACATGCTTGCCATTTTCAATTGCCTGCAAAATCAGCTTCAATGCCGGGTCAAATCCACCCAGCGCCTCAACCACCACATCTATCTTCGGGTCATTGACGACGGCAAATACATCCCTGGAGAAACGCACACCGGTGTCCTCGTACTGCGGTATCTTTACTCTTGACGCTACGTGACTCACCAGCAAGGTCTTCCCCAGGCGCCTGCTGATCTCGTGTCGATTCTCCTGCAACAGGCGATAGGTTCCGCCACCGACTGTACCGAGGCCGCATATACCTATGTGTATGATTTTTTGCGCTGCAGATTGCAAGACTCGTCCCCTCTTTCTTACAAGGAAAAATTACAAGGAAAAGCGCGGATTGTACTTGAAAGGGGTTGCCAGTTCAGCAGCAATATCGCTGAAGCTTGCAGGGTCTTCGACCGGGATCAGTCAGCCAGCCCCAACATGGCAGCCAGTCGGTCTGATTCGACATAGCCTGGTACCAACGCGCCGTCGGGCAACAAAATCGCAGGCGTTCCGGCGATGCCGATCGAGTTGCCGATGGTGTAGTGTTTCAGGACCGGATTGTCACATTCCAGCTGTGGCAAATTCTGTCCGTTTTTTGCCTGGGTAAGGGCTTTCTGTCTGTCCTCGGAACACCAAACTGAATTCATTTTCGCGAACGAGGCGGCCTGTTCACCACCACGTGGATAGGCGAGATATCGAACTTCGATTCCCAGCGCCATTAATTTCTCCATGTCGCGATGCAGTGCGCGACAGTATTGACAGTCAACATCGGTAAATACCGTGATGACAGCTCTGGTTTCTGGAGGCGAGAAGACAATCATCTCTTCGACGGGAATAGCCTGGATTCTTTCCAGATTTTTTACCTGCCGGCGTTGTGCCGACAGATTGAGCAGCCCTGAGTCACTGGCTTCAAACAGATCGCCGGCAAAAACAAAATCCCCTTCAATACTGCTGTACAAAATCTCGCCGGTATCCAGTTCCACTTCAATAATATTTGCCATTGCCGTCGCGGTCAGCCTGGCAATACGAAGCTGATTTGCGGTTGCCACTTGCAGGCTGAGAGACAGGCGTTCGCGCAGCTGATCCAGCTGTTGCTGCGTTGGTTCCGATTGGGCGAGCAGGACCGGAGAAAACAACAAGAACAGCGCCACTACAACGCTTCGCAACCGGGCTATTGATGACATGGTCTTTCTCCTGTCTGGCTTGAGCAAGTGACCCGGCGGACCAGCGCTGTCGGGACCCTCGCCCAACAGCCGTAATCCGCCCGGCAAACAGCAGACCGGATCAGTCGGCCTTCTTGTCCAGCTTTTCGGTAATTCTGGCGGCGCGACCGGCAAGTTCACGCAAATAGTAAAGTTTTGCCTGACGCACATCACCACGACGCTTCATTTCAATGCTATCGACCAGCGGACTGTAGGTTTGAAAAGTACGTTCAACGCCGACACCGTGAGAAACCTTGCGCACGGTAAAAGCCGAGTTCAGGCCGCGGTTACGCTTGCCGATGACGATGCCTTCAAAGGCCTGCAGACGCTCCCGATCGCCTTCCTTGATTTTTACCTGCACCAGCACCGTGTCTCCGGGACTGAAGTCGGGAATTACCCTGGTGGTTTGTGCTGCTTCAACCAGTTTGATGATCTTGTTCTTGCCACTCATTGCTGCGCTCCTGAAACTTGCAGTTGGTCGTTCAACTCTCGGCTGACTGTGCGTTTGAATTGTGTTCTTTGATAAATTCCTGCAACAAGGCCTGTTGCTGCCTGTCCAGTTGTTGCCTCTCCAGCAGATCCGGACGTTTCAACCATGTCATACCCAGACTCTGTTTGATCCGCCACCGGCGGATCTGTTCGTGATTCCCACCCAGCAATATTTCCGGGACCTGTCGTTCGCCAACCATTTGCGGCCGGGTGAACTCCGGACAATGCAACAGTCCTGCTGAAAAACTGTCCTGATCCACCGAGTCCTCATCACCCAGTGCGCCAGGTAAACAGCGGATGACCGCATCAGCGAGCACCATGGCCGCCAGTTCGCCACCGCTCAATACGTAATCGCCTACCGACCACTCTTCATCAACTTCGCTGTCCAGCAGTCGTTGATCGATGCCCTGATAGCGTCCGCAAACCAGCAGTAATTGCTGCCGTTCCGCCAATTCCCTGACACTGGTCTGGTCCAGGGGTCGCCCCTGTGGCGACAGATAAATGGTCCGCGTTTTTAAGCCTTTCCCATCACGTTCCAGACTTGTCCTTGCGGCGCCAATCGCGGCCTGCAGCGGCTCAGTCTTCATCAGCATTCCTGGACCACCACCAAACGGCTTGTCATCCACGGTGCGATGCTTGTCAGTCGTAAAATCCCTTGGGTTAAAACATTTCAACCCGGCTAACCCGGTAC
>JBBDXV010000240.1:0-4030 GCA_040902165.1 Pseudohongiellaceae bacterium | reverse complement strand
GTCGCAGGAAGATCCCATGCTCGGAAGGGTGGGCGATATGAAGCTCCGACATTTTCTCTTTATCGATACGGTCGATGAATACTACCGTTCCTTGTTTGAGGAAATGCAGCCGCCTTATGATCTGTGGCGTCGTTACTCGCGTGAACAGATTCTGGAATCGCGAGAGCTAGAGAGCACGGCAAGCGGTGGGTCGAGAAATTTCCGCGCCCTGAGCCAGAGCTATGACCGGTTTCGCTGGGCCAAGATCTTCGAACAGGAATTTGCCGATCTGGCACTGGGGTTCAACAATGAAGTAGCCCCGGCGATTCTGGAACTCAATCGCCAAGTGCACGGTTTAAGCGGCTCGCTTGAAGATCAGTATTTGCAGTGGCGGGACATTCTGCGACAGCTCTTCGAACTGGAAAATCTCAGCGGTTTTCAAGAGGGTCAGATTCGTTGATCTTATTTTCAAAGAGTTGATTTTTTTGTCTGTGGTTTCAGGGGGTTAGATTTTTTGGTCGCTGGATCCGATCAACGAATCTGACCCTTTGAAAAAAGTCTTGGAAAATCAGCGGTTGCGGTGACGCACTATGCGTTGCTTGTCGATGGCCCATTCGCGGTCCTTGATGCTGGATCGTTTGTCATGGCTTTGTTTGCCCTTGGCCATCGAGATCTGGCATTTCACCAGATGATCCTTCCAGTACATTTTGGTGCAGACGGCCGTGTAACCTTTTTGTTGAATCGCACCGAACAGACGTGACAGTTCTTTTTTGTGCATCAGCAGTTTGCGGGTACGGTCCGGTTCAGCAACCGAATGTGAGCTTACCGTCGCCAACGGATTGATGTTGCAACCGAGCAGCCAGGCCTCACCGTCTTTCATCAGCACATAACTGTCCACCAGCTGCACTTTTTTCTGGCGCAGACTTTTTACTTCCCATCCTTTCAACGCAATACCCGCTTCGAATGACTCTTCAATGAAGAAATCGTGACGGGCTTTCTTGTTGACGACGATGGTGGTGTCGGGCTGTTTGGGCTTTTTTGACATGGGAACGGAGTATACAGAGGTCAGGGTACAACACGTCGAATCTTTTCCCGGTTTGTAATCGGGTTTTGATTATACAGGGGTCAGAGCATAACAGGTTGAATCTATTTCCCGTTTACCAACCGGGTTTACGTCAAGGCAGGAGTTACTTTTACTCTGACCCTGAATAGAGGTTAGAATCGGCCACAACAAAAACACTAACACGCTGAATTCAGGAGTGTTCCATGACAGAAGAGCGGGGGCAATTCAGTTCCAGGCTGGGTTTTATTCTGGCTGCAGCAGGCTCAGCCGTGGGACTCGGAAATCTGGTCGCCTTTCCGGTCATGGCTTCCAAGAACGGTGGCGCGGCATTTGTCGTGATTTACATTTTGCTGGTCGCGCTCGTGTGTTACCCGGTGATGCTGGCAGAAATTGCGATGGGCCGGGCCAGTCAGCGTAATCCTGTGGGCGCATTCGGCAGTCTTGCCGGCAGTTCCAGCGTCTGGCGTTCGGTCGGCAAGCTGGCCATTCTCACACCGTTCATGATTGCAGTGTTCTACACGGTCGTGACCGTGTGGATAGTGGTTTATATGGTGTATACCGCCACCGGAAATCTTGATTATCTTTCCAGTCCGACCGCCTTCGGTGAAATCGTTGCTTCACCTTCACTGTTTATTTATCTGCTGGTGTTGCTGGGGTTGGTCTTTTTCATTCTGCTGGGCGGTGTCAAGAATGGCATTGAGCGATTGGCAAGAATATTGATGCCGGCACTGTTTGTTATGCTGTTGCTGTTGACCGGTTTTGTTCTGACTCTGGACAACGCCGGTGCCGGCGTCCGTTATTACCTGATTCCGGATTTCAGCAAAATCAATGGTGCGGTGATCAATGGCGCGTTGAGCCAGGCATTTTTTTCGCTGTCTCTCGGCATGGGCATTCTCATCACCTACGGTTCTTATTTTGCCAAACAGGACAGCATTCCCTATTCGGCACGAATGGTTGCCATCACCGACACCAGCGTGGCATTGATTGCCGGAATGATGGTGCTGCCGGCCATTTTTGCGTTCGATCCCAATACCGATCCGGCCAATCTTTCGACCAGCAGTGTCAGCCTGGTTTTCAATTTTCTGCCACAGATATTTTTGTCCATGCAGGCAGCAGTGGGTTATGCCGGTGCCAGCGTTGTGGCCTTCGCATTCTTTACCCTGGTTTTCTTCGCGGCGATTACTTCATTGGTTTCCATCATCGAGATTCCGATCTCCTACATGATGGATGAATGGAATTTTCCGCGCAAACGTGCCGTTTATACCAAGGCTGTATTGCTTGCGGTGTTTGTCATTCCTGCCACCATGTCTCTCGGCATGTCGGATTTTCTGACCAACTTCACCAGCTATGGCGGTGTCAGTAAGTCATTTTTCGATGTAGTTTCCGATGTATTCTACGAAACCATATTGCCGCTGGTAGGATTCACTGCCTGTATCTTTTGCGCCTATCGCTGGAAGCACGCCAGGCTGTCAGCGGAACTGGCCACCGGGGATCCGGCCTATATCGGTTCAAAACTGGAAAAGTATCTGACCTTTTCTCTCGGCACGATCATACCGGTAATACTGTTTGGGGTATTTCTGAACACGGTAGCGACCAAGTATTTCGCTGTTTCGTTGTTCGGATTCTGAACCCCCGACAATGCCCCGCATAGATCGCAGTGCACTGGTAAACTTTTCCGCCGCACAGATGTTCGAACTGGTCAATGATATTGAAAGCTATCCGCTGTTCATGCAGGGCTGTGTCGCGGCGCGTATTATCGAGGCCGATGAACACCAGCTGATTGGTGAACTTACCCTGGCGAAAGCCGGACTCAGACAGACGCTTACAACGCGTAATGTGCTGGTTTACGGGCAGGAGATGCGTATGGAACTGGTGCAAGGGGCGTTTCGGTCATTCTCGGCGAGTTGGCGATTCAAACCTCTGACTGAACAGGCCTGCAGGGTGAGTCTGGAAATGGAGTTTGAATTTGCCAACGGGCTGATGGATTTCGCGATGGAAAAATTGTTTGCCGCTTCCGCCAATAATCTCGTCGCTGCGGTGGTGAAACGGGCGCAGCAGGTTTACGGATCAAATTCATGAGCAGTGGACGCATGATTCTGGTGGAGGTCGCCTACGCGCTGCCGGAAAAGCAGAAGATTATCGCCATACGGGTGCCGCTTGGCACGACGGCGCGTCAGGCAGTAAAGCAATCCGGCATCGACGCTGAGTTTCCCGGTCTTGATATCACCGAGAGTCCAATGGGAATTTTTTCGCGTCGCCTGAATGGTCGTGACCTCCCACTGCCAGAGGAATATGTACTACAGCCGCGCGATCGCATCGAGATCTACCGACCGCTGATTATAGACCCCAATGAAGCGCGTCTCGCTCGCGCCAGAAAATCGCGCTAGGGCTTCGGAGTATTTTTCGGGTCATAGCGCCTGCCTGGTTGCTTCCGCGACACGCCGTGAACCCATCCCTGGGGGCTCGGACGCGCCATCCCTGGCGCGTACGGTCGCTGCATCAACCAGGCAGGCACTATGCCCCCAGTCCACTGCAATCGTTAAAGATTAATCCATCAACATTCGCCAAGTCGCCACATCAATCTTCCGATCTGGCGTTAAGCAAGTACTTCGATATTGAATGCGGGCGCTGGAGCAAGGGCAGAGTGCCTGCAGCTTGATGTAGCGACCGTACGCGGCAGGGATGCCGCGTCCGAGCCCCCAGGGATGGGTTCACGGCGTGTCGCGGAAGCAAGTTGCAGGCAATCTGCCCGAAAAGAATCACTGTTTTTAATTAGCAGCTAACTGACTCACGAAAGGTAAGTTTTACCCATCGCATTGCCCGGATCGTCACGCGCAGTTAGACTGGTGCCCATGAGTAAAGATGACGAAAAGACCCTGCTGCAACGCATCAACGACGGCCTCTACGAGTTTTACGTGGCACCGTACCGCCGAACTTTCGCGCGCGCACAGCGAGATGAAGAGGATCTGTTCATGTTGCTGGTGTTTG
>JBBDXV010000239.1:0-4033 GCA_040902165.1 Pseudohongiellaceae bacterium | reverse complement strand
CTATGGCGCGGTCGGAAATCTTGGCGGTGCACCGGAAGTTGATCCTCTGGGTCCGTTATCCGGGCAGTATCATATAATCCGCGGTTCCAGTTGGGCCCATGGGACCCTCACCGAATTGCGACTCTCGTTCCGTGATTTCGGTGAAGAGCCGCGTGACGATGTCGGCTTTCGTATAGCGCGTTACCTGGAGGAATAGACAGATGAAAACATTATTTCGGACCGGATTGCTGCTGACCTTATTGTTATCAGGCCTGCTCCTCGCCCAGGTCACGGACACCACCCAGGAACCGCAGCAACAGGTTAATGAAGAGACGACAGGACAGGTAACTGTAGTTCCGGCTGATGCCCAGACCGATGGTTCTGCAACTGAAACCGAAACTGAAGAAGTAGAACAGAATTCACAAGCCCGCTTTATTCCTACCGAACAGATTTCCCAGGATCTGGGGGTATCGTTTCCGGTGGATATTTGATCACGCTCAGCGTAATTCTTTTAAGGACGATTGCATGAAACAAGGTTTGCTGTCAGAAGTCATCTATCAGCTGTTTGCACTGATTATCGCCATAATACTGGTGCATGCTGTCTATGTGGCCGTGATCAGGCCCAATGCCGATATTATTCTGGCACAACAGGCAGCGCAGCACGAAGTTGATGAGAACTATGTTCCCGAGCGATCGGGGTATGTGATCCTCAAGGATTATGAACAGGAAACCTGCATCATATTAATGTTATGGGCGATGGCGATTATCGGCATGAAGACACGGCAGGTTCTGCGCGAACGCGGACTGCTTGAACATCGACTGGTCCAGATATCCGATGGTATGAGTATTCTGCCGGAGGACTCACGGAACCTTGCGCGGCCGGTCCAGGCATTACCGGAGCTGCAGCGCGGGTTGCTGCTGCCGCGCGCCCTGCTTGCAGGTCTGCACCGGTTTCAGACCACGCGCAATATCCAGGACGTCGCAGCAACCATAAAAGATGTTTGTGAAAATGAGTCTGATCGCCTGGAGACCGAGCTGACGATCGTAAAATACATTGCCTGGGCGATTCCTTCCATCGGCTTCCTCGGCACAGTGCGAGGTATTGGCGAAGCGCTGGGCCAGGCCTATACCGCTGTCAGCGGGGACATCATAGGAGTTACGGTCAGCCTTGGTGTTGCATTCAATTCAACCTTTGTCGCCCTCGTGGTCAGCATTCTGCTGATGTTCCTGTTGCACCAGTTGCAGTTGTTACAGGATCGACTGGTGCTTGATACCCAGAATTACTGTGATGAAAATCTGGTTCGCTATCTGCAGGTACCGGACAAGGAAAGTCATATATGAGTCTGCGCATTATCGAGCTTAATGACTGCGATGTTCGGGTGACCGGCGAGGAAGGATTTGTCGCTCGCAGCCCTGGCTTTGCCTTGCTCAGCAACAAGGGATTAAAGCTTGGTGAAGCGGCGGAGAAACAGGCGCGTCTGCATCCTACGCGGAGTTTCAACAAGTTCTGGCACCAGCTGAGTCTTGAACCCCTCACGCATTCTATGGGTGGTGTGCGTCATCATGCGGACCTGGCCTACGCACATTTGTTGCATCTGGCAGAGCTGGCCGGATTGAAAGACGATGTAATGCTGGCGGTACCGGGAAACTTCACCAGCCATCAGCTTTCGATCTTGCTGGGTCTGGCGAAACAATGTCCGTTCAGGACCATCGGCGTAGTGGATTCGGCCCTGGCCGCCGTTGCCGGCCGGGCCGGCAACCAATCGCTGGTCTATATTGACCTGCAGTTACACCAGATCCTGCTGAGTCGATTCAGCGTACGAGACGGAATACTGGAGCGGGACTCGGTAATTCAGGTTCCCGGCGTAGGTTCGCAGAATTTTCTTGACCTTATGATGCAGTTTGCGACCAGCCTGTTTATTCAACAGTGCCGGTTCAATCCCCAGCACAATGCAGAGAGCGAGCAGCAACTGTACAACGAGCTGCCATCCTTGTTAAGTCAGGCCAGGGATCAGTCAAGCAGTCTGATGATGGAATTAAAGGCGGGTTCTTCGGTGCATCAGGCGAAGATTTCCCAGGAGGGCCTGAAACGCAAGCTGAATGCCTATTACCAGAAGATTGCGCAGCAATTGAAGACACTGGTCGGAAATGAATCAAGTCAGGTGCTGGTTTCCCAGCGATTGGGAGAGTTTCCCGGGTTTCTGGAAAGTTTCGCCGATTTCGGTGCGATCGATCTGATCAGCCCGGAAGAGCTGGGCCGCAGTTGCATGATCAACAGCGAGCATATCGGTGCTGTCGGCGGCGAGCTTCGGTTCGTAACCAGTCTGCCGTTTGTACAGTCACAATCAAGGTCCGGCAAGAGAGCTGGCAGCAAGCCTGAAAATCAGGAAGACCCGACGCATGTCCTCTTTGAGGATTGGGCGTTACCGCTGGGGCGCGTCGAAATCAACAATCGGGAATCAGTCAACGGCAGCGGGATTACCAGCGGCAATATCAATCTGGCAGTCAAGGGCTTGCCTGACTATCTCGGACAACTTGAACGCCGTGGAAATGAAGTATTCATTCTTTGTGGCGAATCAGGTGCATTTTTGAACAATGAAAAAATCGCCGGCAAGCGTCGGCTTCACCGTGGCGATCGTCTGCGCTTCAGTGAGAGGAGCAAGGAACTGAGCCTGATCAGGGTGCACGATGAGTAAGCGCAAGAAAAACCGAAGCCTGAATCCGGTTAGCCTGGCATTCCTGGATGTCATGTCCTGTGGATTTGGTGCCGTGGTTCTTATTTTTCTTATTCTTGACCACGCCACCGAAGTTCGCGCCATTGAAGGAAATCCGGATATCAGCGCGGAAGTGAATCTGCTGCAGGAAGAAATAATCGCCGGCCAACTGGGGCTGGTACGAATACGCAACACTATTTCAGATGTGAGTCTTGAGGTGGTGACCGCTGAAGGTCTCGCGAGTCGCATCCAGCAACAGATCGATGACTTCATGCAAGAACTGGCGCAGAGGGAAAATGAAAGTCTGGCCCGCACGGAAAGCATCGAACAATTGCGAGCCGATATTCAGGCGCTGGAAGAAGAGCTCATGCGACTGCAGGCCAGCGCGCTGGAACAGGAAGGGCAGAGCGTTCGCCAGTTCCTGGGCGATGGTGACCGACAATACCTCACCGGTCTTTTTCTTGGTGGCAACCGGATTCTCATTCTGGTCGACAAGTCCGCCAGCATGCTGGATGACACCCTGGTCAATATCATCCGTACCCGCAATATGTCGGAAGCTGATCAGCGCAATGCGCCAAAGTGGCAGCGGGTAGTAAAAACCATCGATTGGATCTCGGCTCAGCTGCCGATTACCAGCCAGTATCAGCTCTATGCTTTCAATGACAAAACGGCTGCTGTCCTGCCCGGAACCGAGGGGCAATGGTTGGAAGTGGCCGACCGCGACCAGTTGAATCAGACCATAGAATACATGGGGGGTCTGGTTCCCACTGCTGGTACCAATCTCGAACAGGTGTTTGAGACAGTAGCAGCTCTGAGCCCACCACCGGATAATATTTTTCTTATCACTGACGGATTACCAACTATCGGCAACCGACGAAATAACAACGCCCTGGTTACCCCCACTGAACGACTTGAATTGTTCGAGGACGCAGTCGAGAAGTTACCTAACAGAGTCCCGGTCAATATTATACTGATGCCACTTGAAGGTGATCCCAGCGCCTCGGCGGCGTATTGGCAGTTGGCCCAGTTTACCCAAGGTTCCTTTATCACTCCGTCCCGGGATTGGCCCTGATGCGCAAACGCAGTGACACAGACTCCTTCAATATCGCCTTTCTGGATGTGATCTCCTGTGGCTTCGGCGCCATTATCCTGCTACTGATGATCACCAAGAACGCGGCACCGGTCGTTCTCGAATTTACCGATCAGACGCCACAGGGTTCGGTCAACGAACTGCAGCAGCAACTTTTCGTGATTCGCGGAGAAACCACGGTCCTGAACCGGGATTTGAACGCCAGGCATGAACAGTTGTCGGTGTTTCGCGACCGGGTGGCCAGGCTGCA
>JBBDXV010000238.1:0-4062 GCA_040902165.1 Pseudohongiellaceae bacterium | reverse complement strand
AACGTTATGCTGGTGACGAGTCTGGTTCCGGAAGGGTATCTGCACGAGTAGGTGGAGATCAAAGGGTTCAGGATCATCAAGGGGTGTACTCGCATTAAACAAATTAATGCGGGGTTAACTGGTTCTCAATGCAAGATTTACGGATCAGCGTCATGGCAACAACCAAAATCTGTCACCGATGGAGTTTGAAAAGAACTATTTTATGAAGCTACAAAGTGTCTAGGGAACTCGGGGCGATTCAATTACTGGTGACCAAGAACATTAAAATTACGGCGGGGTTTATGCCTTTCATCTTTTTATTTCCTGGAATAAATGGATCAACCTACAAACATGAAGATTACAAGCTGATGAGCATCCCCTTAAATTCATGATATATGGAAGTTAACGGGTTCCTCCGCCAATTGTTTAGCTTTTATTTTTGACTCAAAGTGCATCCCCGGTTCGTCAATGGTGAGGCTTTGGTTCAGCCGGATTCGGGTGAAATACTTCTATCGCAACAGTCGATCACCCCTGACGGTAACGGAATCCTGTTATTTTTCGCGCAGTTACATTAAGATTTGGCCCCAGCGACCGGGGTTGAAATACGGCCTTGGAACCGAGGCTTCTTGCGAAGCAAGTAAATGGATAAATAGAGAGCAGGAAAAACGATGAGCAACAAACGCGAACAACAAAGACTGGCGAAGGAACAGAAACAACAGGCCGCCGAGCGCAAGGACGCCACCATGAAGCTGTTAGGGAAAGTCGCGCTGTTTGGCGTTTTGCCGGTGTTCATCCTGCTGGTGATTTTTACGTTCGTCAGCCAGGGACCTACCTATTCACCGATCGAGATTGCTGACAATGACCACGTTCGCGGTGATGCAGCGAGCCCGGTGATCATGACCATGTATGCGGATTTTCAGTGTCCTGCCTGTGCGCAGGAATTCGCGTTGATTACCCGCGCCTGGCCGCAACTGCGCGACAAGACTAAACTGGTGTTTCGTCACTATCCACTGACCGATATGCATGCCTATGCCTGGACTGCCGCACTGTATGCAGAAGCGGCGGCGCGACAGGAAAAATTCTGGGAGATGCACGATTTGCTGTTCGTCAACCAGAGCTACTGGTCAACTCTCACGACCAACGAAGTGGAACTGGAGTTTGATATGTATGCATCGCAGCTCGGGCTGGACCTTGAGCAGTTGCATGCCGACATGACGACCGATGAAGTGATACAGAAACTGCGCAGTGATCAGCGCGGCGGCAACCTGGCGGGTGTTCGCTCCACGCCGACCCTGTTTATCAACGGTAATCTGGTAGTAGTCAACTCAATGACCCGGCTGATCGAGCTGGTGAATCAGGCGGCTGGCGGGTAAGAGGTAGGGACACTTATAAGTTAATAAGTTAACGAAACATTTTATCGATGATAAGCCCAGTTGCCAGACCGTTAACTTATTAACTTATAAGTGTCCCTACCTGCCTGGCTGACAAAGCGTTGCAGCAGCGCGGTCGCAACCGGGGTTTCCTGAACTGCTCCATTAAGATCCTCATAGACGAATCCTTCCTTTTCCAGCGCAGGTCTTCGTTCATCTATATACGCCAACATGATGCGCCGGGAAAACTCCGGGTGAAACTGCAATCCCCAGGCGCGCTCTGCATAGCGAACCGCGTGATGCGGATCGAAGGCATTGCTGGCAAGAATCACTGCCTGTGGCGGCAGACTGACCACGGTCTGCAAATGGGAAACCTGGGCATTGAAACGCGGCGGCACCGCGCCCAACAGCGCATCCTGCTTGCCTTCTTCGGTAAGCAGCACTTCGACTGTGCCGATTTCCCTGCCACCCGGATGAAATGCCACTTCGCCGCCGAGTGCATGGGCGAGTAACTGATGGCCAAAGCAGATTCCTAAAATCGGCAGGTGCTGCGCGATCGCGTTTCGTAGCCAGTCTGTGGTGAGTACCATCCAGGGAAGTTGTTCGGTGACATTGCTGGGTGAGCCGGTGATGATGGCCCCAGCTACATCTTGCGGAAGAGGCAGCGGTTCATCCTTGAATACAGATAACACCATGAAGTCTTCGCGGGGAAACCCGCTGCCTTCAACAATCCAGTCTTCAAAGTCTTCCCACTGTGCTCGCAGTGAACTGACCGTGTGACCTGTTTTAATAATCAGTATCAAAGTGGGGACACTTATAACTTAATAACATAATGACCTTACAAGGCCTGAATAGTCGCACAGCTTCAGGTTGACTACCACTTAAGTTATAAGTGTCCCTACCGGGCCTACCTGTTGAGCCAGTGGTCGAGTCCCTGGGCATTCAGCGACATGTCTGCAGCCAGCACTTTTTCAATGGCTTCGCGTGTAAGGTCGCAGCCGCTGTCGAGCAGAACGTTCACACTGTAGTTCATCAGGGCTTCGCTGATGCGTGGTTCACGATAGGGGCTGCGTTTGAGGTCTTCGGCAATCGACACATATTCATTCAGGCTTTCCCGCAATTGTGTTGCGAGCGATTCTGGCTCCAGATGCATGCCGTAGTGGGTGACATAGATTCTGTCGGGTTTGAACGTCATCAATCGTTCCAGCGAAGTCTTCCACACTGGAGGATCGAAATGAATCGGTGTGGTTGGTGGAAAGATAAAGCGCTTGCGGCCCTGGTTTAATTCGGGATAACTGGCGCCAAACGTATCGCCGGTGAAAAATCCGCGGGTTTTGGCATCAAAAACACAATAGTGATGCCGCGCATGACCTGGCGTATCCAGAAACAGCAGCGGTCGGCCGTTGAAATCCAGGGTGAAGCCGTCTTCCACCGACTGTACTCTGTCCGCAGCAACCGGCAGCAATTCACCATAGGTCCGGTTATAGGTTTCCTCACCGTAGACATCGATAACGCCGGCTTTGAGTGCGGTCGGGTCGATCATATGCCGGGCGCCGCGCGGATGAATCAGCAACCGGGCATCAGGAAATTCCTGCATCAATTTGCCGGTACCGCCGGCATGGTCCAAATGAACATGCGTCGGCATGATGTATTTCAAATTCTGCTGCGGAATACCCTTGCGCTTCAGCAGCTCAAGAATATAGGGCACAGTATGATTCGTGCCGGTGTCGATCAGACCGGCAACCTCCCCTTCCTGAATCAGATAGCAGGCGGCCAACCCGGGACGATGCAACAGCGTATCGATGCAGGTTATGCCGTGTGGAAGATCCTGGTAATGCAGGCTATCCATTTAAAACTCCTGGGGTAGGGACACTTATAAGTTAATAAGTTAACGACCTGGTAACTGGACTGATGAGATAGGACACTTCCTCCGAACCGTTAACTTATTAACTTATAAGTGTCCCTACCTCGCTCATATCGTTAACTTATTAACTTATAAGTGTCCCTACCTCTCCCTACCTCTCTTGAAGACTCTGGCTGAAGGTCACTGGGTCAACATTGCCGCCGGAAAGTATGATGCACACTGTGCGGTCCTGGACTTCTATTCGCTTTTGCAGCAGGGCCGCGAGTGCGACGACGCCGCCGGGCTCGACCACCAGTTTCAGATAGCGAAACGCAAAGCGCATTGCGTCACGGACTTCATTGTCGGTCACTGTGACGAACTGACTTACTGTGTGTTGATTTACTGCCCAGGTTAGTTCGCCGGGCGCAGCTGCCAACAGCGCATCGCAAAACATGTCACCGCGAATATCTACCGACTCGCGCTGGCCACTGAGTGCGGATTTGCGGTGATCATCGAAGGCATCGGGTTCGACGCCTGTCATTTCTGCAGCAGGCACCAGGGTCTTGACCGCAGTCGAGACCCCGGCCATCAGACCGCCACCTCCGACTGGCACCAGCACCGCATCCGGTGTTTCGCCCAGGGCCTGCAATTGCTCGACGATTTCCAGGCCGACAGTACCCTGCCCGGCCATCACGTCCAGATCATCGAATGCCGGCACGATCACGGCGCCGCTCTGTTTGGCGATTTCCGCTGAAATGGCCTCGCGCGAATCGGTTTTACGATTGTAGAAATGAATCGTCGCAGCGTATTTTTTTGTGCCTTCGATTTTTATTGCCGGGGCATCAGAGGGCATCACAATCGTTGCCGGCA
>JBBDXV010000237.1:0-4090 GCA_040902165.1 Pseudohongiellaceae bacterium | reverse complement strand
TCTGCGCTTTCAGCAACTGCGTCAATAAGCTCTGATTTGTTCACGTTGTCCCCTTTAAATTATCCTGATTAAAATTATTTTTCTGAAATCTTGTCTTGACTGAGACACATAGATAATTCGAATGCGCCTTTTGCCGACCAAAACAAGTGCTTATAAAAATTGAGTTTCCCGTGAGAGAAAGGCTCTTAAGCCCGTACGACCGGGCATTTATACCAAGCGCTTGAAAGCTGTGTCAACCGCAAAAAACCGCAATTAATGCGTATTTATGTGCTTCTCGTCACTGCCCTGATCTTTCTCGTCACTGGCAGTCTCTTTTTCGGTTTTGGGCTTTTCCGGAACCACTTTGGGAGTCGGCATATACTGCAATGCATACTGCAGTACCTGATCAATCCACTTGACCGGTCTGATATCCAGATCGGCTTTGATATTTTCCGGAATTTCAGCCAAATCTCTTTCATTTTCCTCGGGTATGATCACCGTCTTGATATTGCCGCGATGCGCTGCGAGCAATTTCTCCTTAAGGCCACCGATTCGTAACACCTGCCCACGCAAGGTAATCTCACCGGTCATCGCAACGTCAGCCCGAACCGGTATATTGGTCAGAACTGAGACCAGTGCCGTACACATGCCGACACCTGCGCTGGGACCATCTTTGGGCGTAGCGCCTTCCGGAACGTGAATATGCAAGTCATATTTTTCGTGAAAGTTCGAATCCAGCCCAAGCGCAGCTGCCCGACTTCTGACCACGGTAAATGCAGCCTGTATCGATTCCTGCATCACATCACCCAATGATCCGGTTTTGATGGTTTTACCCTTGCCTTCTACGGCTATGGCCTCAATAGTCAGTAATTCACCGCCAACTGAAGTCCAGGCCAATCCATTCACCTGGCCAACCTTGTTCTCGATTGCTGCCTTGCTGTAATCAAACTTTCTTACCCCGGAAAAAGACTCCAGCATTTCTGGCGTCAATTCTATTTTGTCGATTTTTTTCTGCAGCGAATTTCTCTTGACAACTTTACGACATATTTTCGCAATTTCCCGTTCCAGGCCCCTTACTCCTGCTTCACGAGTGTAATAGCGAATCAGATCTTTAATGCAGGCTTCGCCAATGATCAGCTCATCCTCGGCAAGGCCGTTATTCTGTTTTTGCTTTGGCACGAGATAACGGAGGGCAATATTTGCCTTCTCGGCCTCTGTATAGCCAGGAATTCGAATCACTTCCATACGATCCAGCAAGGGTCCAGGAATGTTCATCGTATTGGATGTGCAAATGAACATAACCTCTGAAAGATCATAATCAACTTCCAGATAATGATCATTGAAACTGTGGTTTTGCTCCGGATCGAGAACTTCAAGCAAAGCGGATGCGGGATCGCCACGATTGTCCATACCCATCTTGTCAACTTCATCAAGCAGGAACAAAGGATTCTTTACACCAATCTTGGCCAGTTTTTGCAACAGCTTGCCCGGCAGGGAACCAATATACGTACGCCTGTGACCGCGAATTTCCGCTTCATCTCTGACCCCACCCAACGCCATGCGCACAAATTTTCGATTTGTCGCTCTGGCAATTGACTCACCTAACGAAGTCTTGCCCACGCCAGGCGGACCAACCAGACAAAGAATCGGACCTTTCAGCTTTTTAACTCTTTTCTGGACCGCCAGGTACTCCAGTATGCGTTCTTTTACTTCCTTGAGACCGTAATGGTCGTTCTCCAGAATCTCTTCGGCCTTTTTGAGATCCAATCGAACCTTGCTGCGTTTTTTCCAGGGGATATTCACCATCCAGTCGATATAGGTACGCACCACGGACGCTTCTGACGACATCGGTGACATCATCTTCAGCTTGTTCAGTTCCGAGATCGCCTTGTCCTTGGCGTCTTTAGGCATACCCGCTTCCTCGATACGCCGCTTGAGCTCGTCTGCTTCATTGGGCAAATCCTCAAGTTCACCCATTTCCTTCTGAATCGCTTTCATCTGTTCATTCAGATAATACTCACGCTGGCTTTTCTCCATCTGTTTTTTCACGCGACCACGAATGCGCTTTTCAACCTGAAAAAGGTCAATCTCGGACTCAATAAGCGCCATCAGATGTTCGATTCGCGGTTGCAAATTAGCCAGTTCCAGCAAGTTTTGCTTCTCCTGCAATTGCAACGACATATGCGAGGCAATCGTATCAACAAGTCTTCCCGGTTCATCAATGCTGGAAATTGACGTCAATACTTCCGGAGGAATTTTTTTGCTGAGCTGAACATACTGATCAAACTGGGAGAGCAATGAGCGGATAAGCACGTCACTTTCCTTGCTCGCAAGTTCGTCCGAAACAAGTGGCTTGATTTCTGCTTCAAAGTGATCTGCTTCCGCCACGACTTTGCGAATTCTTGCCCGACTAAGTCCTTCAACGAGCACCTTTACCGTGCCATCGGGCAAACGAATCAACTGCAGAATTGAAGCAATGGTGCCGATCTGAAAAAGTTCTTCAATGGCCGGCTCATCGTCAGATGCATTTTTTTGCGCGACCAGCAAAACCTGTTTGTCCGTAGCCATGGCCTTTTCCAGCGCCTTTATGGATTTCGGACGTCCCACAAACAATGGCTGCACAATTTGCGGATAAACCACAACATCACGCAGCGGTAACAGAGGAAAAAGGTTGCTGCCTGAGTCTGCTGCGCCTTCAGAATAGCCCATAAATTTTCTCGGTTGGGGATTTGTCAATTCCGGAATAGCAACAGGAATTGGGCTGCTGCAATACCGCCAGATATGGCGTCACAGCGAGTTTTTTCAAGCATAACAGACCGGGCTATTCGTCAACAGCCTTTCTTGAGGGGGGATGCTCGAGGTTTTCATGCATCAGCAGCGGCTCTGAGTCGCCCTCAATTACGGCGGCATCAATGATTACTTTGCTAACTGTATCCATGGAGGGAATCTTGTACATGGTTTCCAGCAAAACACTCTCCATGATGGAGCGGAGTCCGCGAGCACCGGTTTTTCGCTCCTTCGCCTTTTTTGCGATCGCGCGTAGTGCGTCGTCGCGGAATTGAATCTCCACACCTTCCATTTCGAACAGTTTTGCATACTGTTTGATAAGCGAGTTCTTCGGTTCTTTGATGATGCGAACCATGGCCTCAAGATCCAGCTCATCGAGTGTTGCGATCATGGGCAGGCGCCCTACAAACTCCGGAATCAATCCGTACTTGACCAGGTCCTCAGGTTCGACGTCGCGCAAAGTCTCACCTACTCTTTTTTCACTTTCCTTGCTCCTGACCTCAGCGGTAAAACCGATTCCGCTCTTGTCAGACCGGTCCCGGATTATTTTGTCCAGTCCGGAGAAAGCGCCACCGCAAATAAACAATATGTTCGAGGTATCAACCTGCAGAAATTCCTGCTGCGGATGTTTCCTTCCACCCTGCGGCGGTACGGAGGCAATAGTGCCTTCAATCAATTTCAGCAGTGCCTGCTGTACACCCTCGCCGGACACGTCGCGCGTGATGGAAGGATTGTCTGACTTACGGGAGATCTTGTCGATTTCGTCAATGTAGACGATGCCGATCTGGGCCTTCTCCACATCGTAATCGCATTTCTGCAGCAGTTTTTGAATTATGTTTTCAACATCTTCACCGACGTACCCCGCTTCAGTAAGTGTTGTTGCATCGGCAATGGTGAACGGTACATCGAGCAGTCGCGCCAGCGTTTCCGCCAGCAGAGTCTTGCCCGTGCCCGTCGGGCCTACCATCAGGATATTGCTCTTGCCTAATTCGACATCGCTCTTGGACTTGTCATAGTTAAGCCGTTTGTAATGGTTATAAACGGCAACTGCCAGTACCTTTTTGGCCCGTTCCTGACCGATGACATACTCATCCAGCGTACTTTTTATTTCTTCTGGAATCGGCAGCTTGCGGCCAGTAGATTCTGAATCCTTTTCCTGGATCTCCTCACGGATAATGTCATTGCAGAGGTCGACACATTCGTCACAGACAAACACCGATGGGCCGGCAATTAATTTACGCACCTCATGCTGACTCTTGCCGCAAAAGGAGCAATACAACAGCTTGCCGTTGTCATCTCCTTTGCCGAAGCGGTCGTCACTCAT
>JBBDXV010000236.1:0-4127 GCA_040902165.1 Pseudohongiellaceae bacterium | reverse complement strand
TTGAAGCGAATGCCGAGTCCGAACTGGTACGCCACTATGGTTCAGGTCTTGAAAGCACCGTGTTGATTGCGCCGCATCACGGCAGTAATACGTCGTCCACTACAGAATTCATCGCCGCAGTGGCGCCCCGGTTCGTCGTGATTAGCGCCGGATACCGTAACCAGTTTGGTCACCCGACCGCCCCGGTATTAAATCGTTATGCGCGCGCCGAGGTTGAAGTCCAGCAGACGACCCTGCAGGGCATGCTGGGGTTCGCTTTTTCCGATGCGCATCCAGAACCGCTGGTGACCTCGTTTCGACAACAGCGTCCACGTTACTGGCACTGACCGCCGTAATGCCAATTTTGTTTGTAATTTGAAGTAGTTGGCTTTGCCTTGCCGTGAATATGGTAAAGTACCGCGCGTATCGGACTGGAGAAGTTGCGTGTGGTCGAACTAGTTAGAGCGGGCGGCTGGCTTATGCTGCCGATAATCCTTTGTTCAATTCTCGCTATTGCCATCATCATTGAACGTTTCTGGACCCTGAGTGCCGCCAGGGTAACGCCCAAATATGTGCTGGCACAGGTCTGGACCTGGATTAAAAACAATCAGCTGGATGCCAGCAAATTGCGCGAGCTGCGGATCTCATCACCGCTGGGTCAGATACTGGCTGCAGGACTGTTGAGCTCAAAATACGGCCGTGCGGCGATGATCGAAAGTATCGAACAGACCGCCGCCCAGGTAGTGCATGACATGGAACGTTATCTGAATACACTGGGCACGATTGCGGCGATCACACCCCTGTTGGGTTTGCTTGGTACGGTAGTGGGTATGATCCGTGTGTTCAGTGAAATCATGTTGCAGGGTACCGGCAATGCGAATGCCCTGGCCGGCGGGATTTCCCAGGCTTTGATCACCACTGCCGCGGGTCTCACTGTGGCTATCCCCACCTTCATGTTTCATCGCTACTTCATGCGCAAGGTGGATTCGCTGGTGCTGAACCTTGAACAGGAGTCGATCAAGCTGGTGGATGCGCTGCACAGTGATCGTCGCGTGGAACTTAAAGAGATCAACAAATGAAATTCAAGCGCCGGACCATGGGAGAGCTCTCCATCAATATCACGCCATTGATAGACGTTGTGTTTCTGCTGCTCATCTTTTTTATGGTCACCACCACATTCAGCCGCGAGACCCGTTTGCTGGTTACTCTTCCCGAGGCCAATGCCGCCGAGTTGCAAAGCAATCCCGAGCAGATTGAAATCTTGGTGAGCCGGGAAGGCAATTATCTGATCAACGGACGCGCGCTGGTAAACAACGAACTAAGTACATTCATGCAGGGTTTGCAGCTGGTCTCCAATGGTGATTACAGCATTCCTATCCTGCTTATTGCTGACGCCGAAACCACACATCAATCGGTAGTGACCGCGATGGACGGGATAGGGCAGATGGGGTTTGCGCGGCTGAGTATCGCCACCCAACGTACTGCTGATCCCGATGCGCCCACTACACCCTGACCTGGAACAGCGGATAAATAACGAGATCTCGTGACCAAAAAATCAAAACAGCGTGCCACCCGAAGCTGGGCCCTGTACAAGCGCTTGCTGACTTATATCAAGCCCCACATGCTGGCCTTCCAGTTGAGCATTCTGGGTTACATCATTTTCGCCGCCACCAGTGTTGCGACAGCCGAATGGCTGGGCTGGACCGTCGACGCAATTGAATCCGAAAACTACGCACAACTCAGAATCCTGAGCCCCATACTGTGTGTGCTGATCGTAATAGTACGCGGGTTTGGCGGATTTCTGGGAAGTTATGGCATAGCACATGTGTCCAATCACGTCGTACATACCTTGCGCTGCCAGATACTGAAGCATCTGCTTACTTTGCCGGTGAGCTATTTTGATCGCAGTACCGGCGGCAAGCTGGTATCCAAAATTACCTATGACGTTGCACAGATCACCGGCGCTGCCACCAATGCCTTGACGGTAATACTGCGCGAAGGACTGACCGTCATCGGTCTGATGATTGCGCTGCTCTATACCGACTGGAAACTCAGCCTGACATTTCTTGTCGTGGCGCCGGTCATGGCCTGGACCGTTGGCATTGCCGCCAAACGGTTTCGCCGCTACAGCACCCAGATGCAGGACTCGATGGGTGATGTTACCCAGATTACCAATGAGTCCATCAAGGGGCACAGGGTCGTGCGTACCTTCAACGCCCGCGACTTTGTATTGAACAAGTTTGATTCGGCCAGCGAAAAGAACCGTCGCCAGAACATGAAGATGGCGATCACCCAGTCAGTCAGTACGCCGTTCATTCAATTTCTGGTGAGTCTTGCGATGGCAGTGCTGATCTGGCTGGCTTTGTCGCCGGAGTTCTTCGCTGACAAGTCTGCCGGTGACTTTGTCGCGTTTCTCACAATGGCCGGATTGCTGGCCAAACCCATGCGTCAGCTGTCACAGGTCAATTCCGTTATACAAAGAGGATTGTCGGCAGCCGACAGTATTTTCTCGCTTTTGGACGAACCGCAGGAAAAGGATTCCGGCAAGGTTGAAGTACCCCGGGTCCGAGGCCGGATCGAATTTCGCAATGTCGGATTCGCCTATACGAATGAAACACCGGCCTTGCATGATGTCTCATTTGTTGCGGAACCGGGACAAACCATCGCGCTGGTGGGCAAGTCCGGCAGTGGTAAATCCACGCTGGTCAGCATGATTCCCCGATTTTACGACTGCGACAGAGGTGAGATTCTTGTCGATGGGGTTGCGCTGCGGGACTACCGGCTTGACAATCTGCGCGCGCAGATTTCCCTGGTAACCCAACAGGTGGTGCTGTTCAACGCCACGGTTGCCGAAAACATCGCCTATGGTAGCGGGGCTGATATTGATCGCGGCAAGATTATCGACGCCGCAGAGAATGCACATGCCATGGAGTTTATTCGCAAAATGCCGTCCGGGCTGGACACTGAAGTAGGCGATGATGCCGGATTGTTGTCCGGCGGGCAGCGTCAGCGCATTGCCATCGCCCGGGCATTGTTGAAGGATTCACCCATACTTATTCTGGACGAAGCGACGTCGGCGCTGGACTCGGAGTCCGAAATGCATATTCAGCAGGCACTTGGCACTTTGATTCGAGGCCGGACCACCATCGTTATCGCACACCGATTATCCACGATTGAAAATGCCGATCGGATTCTGGTGATGGAGGAGGGGCGCATCATGGAATCTGGTACGCACAGCGAGTTGCTTGCACTCAACCGGCAATATGCGAAACTACACAGAATGCAATTCTCCGAGACTTCGCAAGCAGGTAATTAATGTATTCTGTACAGCAGTCCTGGTACCAGAATAAAAAATGGTTGGTGTTGTTGTGGCCGCTGTCGTTGTTGTTTCGATTCATCGCCTGGCTACGTAGACACTTTCTCGTTACGGTCGCCAGGAAATCACCGCATCCAAGGCCGGTCGTCATCATTGGCAATATCAGCGTTGGCGGCACCGGCAAAACACCGTTGCTGATCAGACTTGCCGGTGAATTGACCAAAGCCGGTTTACGACCTGGTATCGTCAGCCGCGGCTACGGTGGCAAGCCAAGTCACTATCCGTTGTTCGTCAGCCCACAATCCGATCCCGCTGAATGCGGTGATGAGGCTTTGCTGATTGCGCAGCAAACCGATTGTCCGCTCATGGTGGATCCTGACCGTGAACGCGCTTACCAGGCATTGTGTGCACAGTATGAATGTGACGTGGTGTTGAGCGACGACGGATTGCAGCACTATGGTCTCAAGCGCGATATCGAAGTTGCTGTGGTGGATGGTCAGCGTCTGTTCGGAAACGGATTCTGTCTGCCGGCCGGCCCATTGCGCGAACCGCCGAAACGATTGGCGCAGGTGCAATATGTTGTGCTCAATGATCCTCCGGTGGACAAGTCCAACAGTCCTTATCTGCAAAACGCGATCAGCATGAAGGTTAAACCGCGGTTTCTGGTCAATCTGCTCAGCGACGAGAAGAAGCCGTTTAATGGCGCTCCCTTCAATATGGGAGCGACCATCCATGCAGTCAGTGGAATCGGCAACCCCGACCGGTTTGTTGCGCTGCTTGAAAGCCTGCCCTATAACCTGCAGCGCCATGACTTCGCTGATCATCACTCTTT
>JBBDXV010000235.1:0-4128 GCA_040902165.1 Pseudohongiellaceae bacterium | reverse complement strand
CCGTCCCCATTTTGGTTGGTCAAAAAATAATCCCTCCGTCCCCTTTTTAGTCCCCTTTTTAGCTTTTTAGGCTTTTTAGGTCCCTTTTTAGTTGCCGGAAACGAGAATGCCGTAGGAATCGATCTCCACACGGGCGCGCTGATAGGCGGTGATGTCATGCAGGGCCACGCCGTTGGTCTCGTGGTAGGCGCTGACCAGCACACGCACGGCTTCAGCATGACGCGGCGGCAGGCGGGCGAAGTCGGAAACAAATCCCTGCGGTGCCGAAACAGTAATCACTTCGATTTTCTCCGACCCCATCTCCAGTAATTTGTATTTCCCCCGGTACCAGTCTCCCTGATTAGCAGGCAGATTCTCTGCCAGTACCGGATCGTAGACAATGATCACATCCACTTCTGTTATCAAAATGGCATTGAGATCCAGCAGCGAAGAAATATTCACACTGCCAAGCTGGTTTTGTGCCTGGGCCGGAAGCGTCCAGAACAGCAGTGCAACTACATAAAATGTTTTCATAGAATTTTGGAGAGGTAGGGACACTTATTAACTAATAAGTGTCCCTACCTCCCTACCTCCAGTTTTTACTGTCTCACCGCGAAGCGGCCGATGCGCGTCGCACCGGCAATGCCGCCTACCCAGATTTCATCGTCCACCTGGATCGCCACAGTACCGAACTTGAGCAGGTCATTGGAGGGATAATCCACCAGTTGCTCTACCTCAAGCGTTACCGGGTCAACTTTCGCCGCTCGCGACGCGATGCCTTCACAGCTGCCGCCGCTGCGCAGACAGGCGCCAATATTGGACCCCGGCGCATTGTATTGACCCGCGACGAGCAGGGTGCCGTCCGGTGCCCAGCGCACATTGTCGATATGAAATCCGACCGGCGCGGATTCAGTTTCCACCGGCATACGTCCGCGCGAAAGTCTTATCAGGGATTCAGATCCCCAGCCGCCTACATAGAGCCAATTGCCGTCAGGCGAAGAAACAACGCCATTGGGTCCGGCTGACTCGCTGCCTGGCACTTCTGACCAGCCGGCACTCGCCGACCATTCCCACAGCTCGCCACCGGCTACAACGAAATTCGTAACGACTATAGGTCCGCCATTTCCGGGCAATGATGTTACCGAATTGAGACTGACTCCCTCAGGCGCAATGACACAACCGATCCAGGTGAGGGAAGGCACAGCGCCACTCGCGTCCAGGGTAAATACTTCCACCGCCTCGCGTTCGCCATGACCCACTACATATAAAGTGTGTTGACTGCCCTGGCCTTCGCGCAGCGCGACACCATGGGGCTGGAATGAAGGTGCCGGTGCACCGGGACAAGTGCGATACAAGGTGAAGTTAGGTGCGAATGACGAAGTGCCGCCAGGATAGAGCACAGTGCTGCTGTGATCCCGCGTATCGACACCATAGAGAAAGCCGTCATCGTCAGCAATGCGCCCGGAGGCGATCACCCAGGGTGTACCGGGAACCGCGATAAGATCCTCGGCGCTTTCCACGCCGCAGACAAACTGGACAGCACCGTCGGGAGCACAGGCTTCAGCGGCGCTGGCACTGGAACCAGGCAGCCACAGCAGCAGAAGCATCGCAAAACTGAGTATTCGGGAGTTCATGGGGCACCTCGGTTGGGAATTTTCAGTGTGGATAAAAATACCCTGTCAGCCGCGTAACTTCCATGCAAAAATACCGCCGTCACGGTTTCGAGCCAAACCAACAAGCAGAAAACTCCTCCGTCCCCTTTTTCAGGTGATCCCCATGAACTGCAAATTCCTGTTTCCAGCCGCGCTTTGCTTCAGCGTTTTACTCCCAGCCTGCTCCCCGTCAACAGAAACCGGGGTAACCGGGACGCCAGTGCCGGGCGGCAGCCTGGGTTTATCGGTAATTTCCAGCCGGGCCGACCTGGTCAGCGGCGGTGATGCGCTGGTGCAGGTGCAGGTTTCCGGCACCGATCCGGCCGCTATCCGGCTGAGCCTGAATGGCAGGGATATCAGCACTGCGTTCACTGCCACCGCTGACAATGTCCTGCAGGGCAAAGTCACTGGTCTGATCGATGGCGAGAATCAACTGCTGGCGACTGACTCCGGCGGAGTGGCCAGCGAAGCGAATTTAACCCTGATCAACCATCCGATCACCGGCCCGATCGTCTCCGGTCCCCACTTCAGTCCGATCCGGTGCCAGACCGAGGAATCTGAACTGGGCGCCGCGCTGGACCGCAATTGCTCTGCCACCACCCGGGTCAGCTGGTATTACAAATCCAGCACAGCGGAGGGAGACTTCAAACCGCTGGAGAATCCGCTGGCAGCGCTGCCTGCAGACCTCGCCAGTACCACGATCACCACCGGTGCGACCGTCCCCTATATCGTGCGTGTAGAAGCCGGCACCATCAATCGCGCGGTCTACCGAATCGCGGTGCTGGACAATCTGCAGGACAATAACGGGAACAATGGCAGCGAGTGGCGGCCTGACGCCGGCTGGAACGGTCGTCTGGAATTCAGTTTCGGCGGCGGCTGCGGTACCAATTACACCCAGGGCGTGCGCACCGACCAGTCAGTGCTGGATGACCGTGCGCTGTCGCGCGGCTATGCCCATGCGCTGTCCTCGATGAATGTGATGGGGCATCGCTGCAACGACGTGCTGTCGGCGGAAACCCTGATGATGATCAAGGAACATTTCATCGAGAACTATGGTGAGCCGGTGTGGACTGTCGGCAATGGCGGTTCCGGCGGTGCCATACAACAGTTGTTGATCACGCAGAACTATCCAGGCCTGCTCGACGGCCTGATGCCGAGCCTGAGCTTTGCCGATTCCTTCAGCCTGCGTCCGGGCGTGGCAGACTGTCGCCTGCTGATGCGTTATTTCGAGAGCAGCGATCTGGCCTGGGATGACAGCAAGCGTGAAGCGGTAGAAGGCTATTCCACCGGTACCTGTGGTGCCTGGGACCGCAGTCTGATTGATGTCATTGTCGCGGATACCGGTTGCGGGATAGCCGCAGAACTGGTGTATAACGCGCAGACCAATCCCAAAGGTGCCCGCTGCACCATTTATGACACCAATATCGCCAGCATCGGCGCGGACCCGGCCACCGGCTACGGCTGGCAGGCACTGGACAACGTCGGACTGCAGTATGGTCTGAAAGCACTGAATGCGGGCGTGATCAGCAAGGCCGAGTTCATAGATCTCAATTCACGTATCGGCGGTTATGACCACGACGGCAAACTGCATGGCGAAAGAACCGTGGCCCAACTGGAAGGCCTGCGTGCGATCTACCATAGCGGTCGCGTAAACCAGGCTGGCGGAGGACTGGGATCGGTGCCGATCCTGCAATTCCGCAGTTATCTGGATGACCAGGCCAATATCCATGACCGCTTCCGTGACTTCCAGATTCGCGCGCGTATCGAAAAAGCCAATGGCCGCTCCGACAATCAGGTGATCTGGGTTTACTCTCCCCAGACGGAAGGTTATGGCAACATGGTGGGTGATCTGGCGCTGGACACCATGGCCCAGTGGCTGGACCAGCTTGCTGCGGATCAATCTTCTGATCCTGCCATTGAGCGCATTGTCCGTGCCAAACCGGCAGCGGCACAGGATGGCTGCTGGAATATCGAAGGCGCCAGGATCGACGAAGTCGCCACCTTTGATGGTGCAGGACGCTGCAATGAAGTCTTCCCCAACCATATCAATCCCCGTCTGGCCGCAGGCGCCACTTTGGCAGACGATGCCGTGAAGTGTGCGCTGAAACCGGTCAATCCGGCTGACTACAGTGTGGAATTCAGCGCCGAGGAAATGAGTGCATTAAGCGCGATCTTCCCTGAGGGCGTTTGTGATTACAGCCAGCTCGGTGTTGCGCAGGTACCTTTGTCCGGCACCTGGCTGAAATTGCCAGCACTATGACCCAGATGAAAAAATTCGGTATCGGCCAGCCCGCCTCGCGGGTTGAAGATCAACGTCTGCTGACCGGTCAGGGAAAATACCTCGACGATGTCAATCTGCCGGGTCAGGCCTGGGCAGTTTATGTCCGTTCACCCCACGCCCACGCGACGATAACCAGCATCTCCGTCACCGATGCGCTGGCCGCGCCCGGCGTACTTGCCGTTTACACCTGCAAGGATCTCAAGGACGACGGCATCG